>JAOAFW010000043.1 GCA_026416065.1 Fimbriimonadales bacterium | reverse complement strand
TTCGGTTCCAGCGACATTGTGGCGGATGTGAACGATGACGGCGTAGTCGATGACGCGGATCTCCTCGCTGTGCTGTTTGCTTTCGGCAACGGTTGCGCGTGACAGTGGTGACACGCCCTTGCCTTTCTAAAATACCGTAGCCCCTTACTCTGCGTGCGCGAGCCCCAGCTTGCGCACGCACAACTCCAGGAATTCACACTCAGCACACTCGGGAATCCATTCCGGGTTCAGAATGCTCCAGTCTTCGTCCAGAATCTGCGCCACGAGCTGGTTCAGCAGTTCGCGAAATTCGTCCAGCGTTTCCCGACTCACAGGTACGGCGACTTTTTTGTTAGGGCGCAGCGCGTGGATGGCTATCCAAAGGGAGCGGTCGGGGTAATGTTCCTGCACAAGCAGCGCGTAGCAGTGTAAGGCGAAATCGTTGAGCACCTGTTCTTCGGTTACATCCGAGCGTCCGCTTTTGTAATCGATAATTTCCAGCGTTCCGTCGGGATGTTCGTCCACGCGGTCGATGCGTCCCATCAGTACATAGCGCCCCATGTCACGGCGGAGCATCCGCTCAGTGAACAGTACGACAGATTCCGAGGGTTGCGCTGCCTGGGCTTGATAATATTGCTGCGTCAGTTCGAGTCCGGTCTGCTTGTAGGCTTCACTCTGCGCGTTGCTTTCGAACCCTGCGTGGCTCCAGAGCCGTTCCAGAGCCATGTGGAACTGCTCCTGGGAGAGTTGCTCCGCACCACCCACGCTGTGGAAGTAGTCCAACGCGCGATGCAGGTTCGCCCCGAACGCGAAGGCGGGGTTGGCGCGGCGCATCCACTTGCCGTAGGGGGTCATATACGCCCAGTGATACTTGATGCGACAGGTCAGGTAGGTGGTAAGTTTGGTAGGGCTGAAAGTAGGTTTACGCATGGACACGCTCCAGAGCGTGCAGGCGCAACGCGCCCGTGTTTGCGAGGGTAAACAGGAGTTCCACCTCGGAGAGCGTGAATTCGCGTGGGGTCTCGCTGAGCAGCATCATCACGCCCAGTGTGCGTTCAGCAACTTGCAGCGGTACCGCCAGCGCGGAGGCGTATCCTCCGGGCAGTGGCTCCTTGAGATTCTGCGGATGTTGGGGCAGGTCGGGCGCGGCTATCGGCGCGTTGAAGGCGTATACCCAGCCCGGCAGACTGTATTGTGCGTCGGGGCTGTGACTGAGCAGATGCTCGGTAAGCGGTTCCACATAGACGGGCGCAAGGCGGTCGGGTTCCCGACGACTGGGTAAGTAGATAACCGTGTGATCGTGGGGGATGAGTTCATGCGCTGTGCGGCAGAGCAGGTTCAGCACTTCACGGAGGCTGTGCATCTCGCCCAGCTGCAGCGACAGGTCATAGAGCTTCGCCATGTGGTGGGCGCGTTGGGCTGTCTGCTCGTACAGAAGCGCGTTGGAGAGTGTGAGCGCGATATGTCCCAGAAGTGGCGGGATCCAGTCGAACGCATCGGGGGCTTCTGTGGGCAAGGCAAGTGCCAGCAGTCCCAGCGGCTGTTCGCTCAGCGCAAGTGCGTAGACGCGGTGCGGTCGCTCGCCCCAGATCAGTTCAACAGGGGTATTGACCCATTCACTGGGGAGTTCGTCAATAGAAAATTGTGTTGGCAGGGGCAACGCGCCGTACTGCATCGCTTGCAGCAAAGTGCGTCGATTCTCATCATAGAGCCACACACCGCCACCCTCGGGCGCCGCTTTGCGCATCAGCGACTCGATCGCTTCCAGCGCGCGTTGCAGGCTCAAGTCCGCGCCTAATCGTTGCGGCAAGCGGCTGAGCCACTTGAGGGCGCGTCCGCGCTGCTCCAGCTGTTGCAGGGCACGGTTCAGGCGCACCAGCAACGCCAGCGGAGTCGCTGTTTGTATCAAGAGCGCACGATGGGCAGGCTCGAACGGCTCAGGGCGGTTCACCAATGCGAGCGCGCTCTGCGCCAAGCCGGGCAAGGGAACCGCAATCCCTGTTGTGATAGCACCAATCGGCTCTTGATGGGTTCGTGCGTAATAATCCCAGACTTCGCCTCGAGCAAGCGTCGGTTCCAGGATAGTATCCTGAGGGCGCAGTCGGAACCCCCGCAGCTCCTCAGCGCGTTCCCCTGCAACATAGGCAAACTCCACGTGGTCTCCGCTGGGATCTGGAAGCAGTAGTATTCCTTGCTGCGCCTGAGTCTGGTCTACGAGCCAGCGCAGCGCACTTTCAATTGCCTCGCCTACGGGCACGCCGGTATCTAACCCTGCTAACCACACGCCCCACGCAGGCTGCTCTGCATAGTCCAACCGACTGGTCGCCTCCTGTCGGTGGATTCTACCCTGAAAAGATGATTCCTGCTTCTCGCGTTTACAAGCCCTGAGAGCCCCCTTTTCCTGCCCTGCCCCCAAATCCTCTCCTAACAGGGGCACAACGCTTGAGTTTAAAGAGCCGACAGGGGACGAGGGTAATAAGGCGGGATGACTTCACCCCCGACCTTGCAAGGGCTTATTGTTGACGCATCAGGCATCGAGGCTCAAAAGTCTTCTATCTCCCCCAGTGGCGGTTCAGGCGCAAACACCAACACGCTCGCATAAAACCCAATCACCACCCACACCGACAGGCTCACGTCGCGCAGTGCAGGAACCCAATCGCCACTGAAAGTGAGCGCAACCCATTTGTACCACTCACAGCATAGCTCGACGGGCACTACCCCCACTCCTTGCGAGAGCCAGAACCAGAAGCCCAGTGCCAGGGTAGGATATGCCAGAGGCACTGCCAGCAGGTTCGCCACAGGCGAAAGGCATGAGACGTAGCCGAAATGGTAGAGCTGGATGAGGCTGATGCCCGCCTGAGCGCAAAGGGTGACGCTCAGCAGCGGGATGAGCAACCGGTGGGCGAGTTGGTTGAGCAAGCGCAACGGCGACAGCGGGATGCCGACGCCACAGGCAAGTCGCTGCAGGGCACGTTCCATTCTGCCGAAAAACAACAAGATAAACAACACGGCGCAGAACGAGTACTGAAACCCGACCTCGAAGATTGCGTGGGGCGCGATGAGTAGCCACACCGCGCCTGCTAAGCCCAGCGCGTTGAGGCTATCCGCCTCACGACCGACCAGTGGTGCGCTCAGGGCACAGCTGACCATCGTGGCGGCACGTACAATTGAGGGGCGTACCCCCGCCAGCAGCGCATAACACCACGCGGCAAGCATCAATAGCCCCATCCGCCCCCCAAACGGTGTCGGTGTCCCACGCAACAGCCAGTAGACCATCTGCAGTGCCATCATCACGTGCAACCCCGAAGTCGCCAGCAGATGCCCTATCCCCGATTTGTGGAACGCCTCGCGCAAATCGGGCGGGAAGTCGCCCGTCGCGCCGACCAGCATCCCCTCCATCAGTGCAGCATCCTCTGGCGCAAGGTGCGTGCGCAGCGTAGTCCGAAGCGACTGACGCCCCATCGAGAAGTAGCGTTGCCATCGCCCTGCGCCCGACTGCAGAATCTGGAACTGTCGCTCGCTGAACACGGTCGCGATGTGATACACACGCCTGCGCTCCAGGTAGCGTGCCCAGTCGAAGCCTGAAAAACGCGGCGGGCGGTTCCACGACGCCTGCAGGCGGAACACATCTCCGTAATCAGGCAGGCTCTGCACATTCGGGCGGAAGTAGACCAGCGTGTAGGTGGGCAGTTTCGGCTCTTGAAAAGCGCACAGCAGGCGATAGCCACTGCGCGTTGGTTCCAGTGTTCCGACGGCGCGGAGCGTGGCGGTGGGCGGGGGTGTTTGCACGGGCGCGCTGCGCCAGAAATCGTATCGAACTGCACCCAGCGCCAGCCCCGCCGCCAACCATGCCCAGCCAGGCAGACTGAGCGCAAGAATCAACCCTAACAAGCCCAGCACAACCGACGGCACAACGGGTAGCGTAAGCCACTCGGTCGAGCCAATCCCCAGCGCAATTCCCAGCGCCAGTTGCAGCATCGGGCGCGGACGCACGACCTCGCCTACACGCCCTGCTCGCAAAGGAAACAGATGGGCGAGTCGTCGCTGTGGTAGCAATCGCACACTACGCACCTCCGCCAGCCGCGCTGCGCCAGATACTTCTGGTAGCGCAACGTCGCCAGTTGTGCCCGTTTAAGCGCGTCGCGCAGCACAGGGTCGCTCACTCCAGCAAGGCTGGACTCGATTTGGGCGAGTTCGGTTTCGGAGATGGTCGGCGGGGACGCCGACGCTACGTGCATGCCCCTCATAGCGTCGGCGTCCCCGCCGACGGGCTTGCTCCCGCCCTTAGCGTCGGCGTCCCCACCGACGACAACGCCTGGTGGCAAACTCGCTCGCACGACAAATCGTATCTCTTTGAACCGCTCCTCACCCGCGCGTTCGTTCAGGCGTGTGAGGATAACCCCTTTTTGAAAATTCAGCTCTTGCGCCCAGACATGGCTTTTGACGGCGACCCAGAGTGTATCGGTATCCACCCGGAGTGGACGAGCCACCTGCGCCACCTGTTTACCCACAATATCGCTCCAGTGCGCCAGCGCGTCGTAGGTGCGCAACTGTTTGTCCAGCCCCAATCGATGGAGTAATTTCCTGAGCGCGTTGCCCACCTGTTGCATCTCACGCACGCTGTTTCACCGTCCCCGATTGTACTTCAAATAGCGCGGCGTCGTGAAGCGTCGCCGCGTCAAACGCACTCAGGTCCGTGCAGGTGACAAAAGTCTGCGTGCGCGGCGTGAGGAACTCCACCAGATGGCGTCGTCGGGCGGGGTCTAAGTCGGAGAACACATCGTCCAGCAGCACGATGGGCGGCTCGCCTCGGATCGATTCCACGAGCGACACTTCCGACAGGCGCAGGCTGAGCGCGCAGGTGCGTTGTTGTCCTTGCGAGGCGTAGAGCCGCGCTTCGTAGCCCTGCACTTGAATCAGGAAATCGTCGCGATGGGGTCCGTAGAGCGTTGTACCGCGCCGGAGTTCTTCGCCTGCCGACTGATGCAGCGCGCTCAGCAGGGCGTCTGACCAATCCTCTTCTTTTTCAGGTAGTGGCTCGCGCACGGGCAAGCCCGGCAGGTACTGGAGCGTCATCGTCTCCGCGCTCTCGGTGAGGGCGCGATGGGTCGACTGCGCCAGCGTGTTCAAGCGGTCTAAAAACTGCCTGCGCGCATGGAACAGTCGTGCACCGTACTTGACCAGTTGCGCGTTCCATTCGGGCAGGCTATCCAGCGTCGCGATACCCTCCAGATAGCTGCGCAGCAGATTGTTGCGTTGCTCCAGGGCGCGTTTGTAGTGCGCCGTCGAGTAGAGATAGCGATGGCTGAGCAGGCTAATCTCGCTGTCCAGAAAGCGGCGTCGGTCGGCAGGCTCGCCCCGAATGATGGTCAAATCCTGCGCGGTGAAGCACACCACGCTCAGCTTGCCCACCAGTGCGCTCTGTTTGGCGACGGGTTGCTCGTTGAGTGTAATAGTGCGTTTGCCCTGAAACGGCAGACGGATGTGGAGGTCGTCGAGCAGCCCGTCGATCTCATACTGCGCGTAAAGGCGCATCTCAGTCGCACCCCACTGAATCAGGTCAGCTTCTCGGACGGGGCGCAGGGGACGGAACGCACTCAAGTAGTAGATCGCCTCCAGAAGGTTCGTTTTGCCCTGTGCGTTCGCCCCCAGCAGGATGTTCACCCGCGGCGAGGGCGCAAGCTCGGCGCGGGCGTAGTTGCGAAACTGCCAGAGGCGCAGGGCA
>JAOAFW010000400.1 GCA_026416065.1 Fimbriimonadales bacterium | reverse complement strand
CGTCAAGGCGCTGGGCGGTCCGATACGCCTACTTCACGGACGCGGACATTACTACTATGACGATTAGAACTGAGCGTGCCTTTGCTGGCGCTGTACGTTAAACTCGCAATTTTACGGGTTTTTACCCGTGGTGCACTGTCGGCACTTGACACATGAGTGAAAACTGTGCTATAATATACTTAGCGTAGGTTGCCCCCTACGTTAGTAGTTCCGGGACACCCGGAAAGGAGGATATGGACTATGAAGCGACTGGTTATCGTTGCCCTGAGCGCGCTGATGTGTGTGAATGCCTTCGCGCTGTTCAGCGAGACGGAACCCAACAACACGCGCGCAACGGCGAACACGGTGATTTACAACCTGCGCTCTACACCGCCGTTTGCGGACGTGGGTGTGTTGAACCTGACCCAGAACGACAGCGACTTCTTCAAGATTCGCTTGGAAGTGGGCGATTATCTCACCGCGATTACTTACCCGATTAACAACCCACCCAATGACCCCGATACCGTGATGGCACTTTTCGATGCCACCGGCACAACGGCGATCGTGTTCAACGATGATGCTAACGGTCTCGGCTCCGCCATCCGCTGGCTCGCAACTGCCTCGGGCGACTACTACATCGCTGTTACTGGCTGGCGACCGGGCGGTACTCAGAGCAGTCTTAGCTACTATGAAAGCGCCACGCATAACGAAGTGGGTCCCTATATCCTGACCGTGAGCGTGGTGCCGGAGCCTGCCAGCATGATTGCGCTGGGCACGGGTCTGGCGGGTCTGCTCGCGCTGCGCCGACGCCGCAAGTAAGATTTGCTTGCGTTGCTTGCAAACGTCCGCCCCCTGTATTTGCAGGGGGCGTTTTTATTTACTCGGCGCAACTGGCTTCCATAAACCGAATCGTCTCTTCCAGAGGCTTGACGCCGGTGGTTGCGCCTAACGCAGAGACGCAGAGCGCGCCGACGGCGTTGGCGAGCCGCGCCGCGCGTCGAACATCCCAGCCCATCGAGACTCCCGCAAGCCAACCTGCGCTGAAGCAGTCGCCCGCGCCCAGCATATCAACCACCTCCACCTCACACGCAGGCAGGTGGAACGCCGTCTCACGGTCCTTGACGAAGCACCCCTGCGCGTCCATCTTAATCACCGCCGTTCCGACGCCTTCCGCAAGCAGTCGGTCGGCGATGCGCTCAGGTTCGGTCTCCCCTGTGAGCATGCTCGCCTCGCCGTAGTTGGGGGTGATGTAGTCTAAATGGGGTAAGCAGGGCTGCAGCAGGCGCATCCACCGTCCGCTGGCATCCCATGTGGTGTCGAGGCAGGTGGTCATGCCGCGTCGTCTCGCCTCTTGCAGCACGCGCGCGGCAGGCTCGCCGTCCATCCGCGGCATCAGATACACCCCCGCAAGGTGAAAAATCGCGCAGTCACTGAGCAGTTCCCACTCGATGTCGTCGGGGCAGAACTCAGCGTTCGCGCCCATATGGTGAATGAACGAGCGTTCGCCGTCCGGGTGAACCATTACCATCGTGCTGGAGGTGCCTGCGGTGTCGCTGCGCTTAATCCCGCGCGTATCCACGCCGTAGCGCTGCAGTTCACCGAGAACGAAATCGCCGAAGGCATCCTGCCCAACCTTGCCGACAACACTCACAGGCAAGCCCAGCTTCGCGAGCGCAAGTCCCGCGTTGGAGGCGCACCCGCCGACATGGAGTTCCATCCGCGCCACATGGGCGCAGATGCCGCGCTCCGGGTAGTGGCTTACGGGCTTGGCGACCACATCGGCGACGAGGATGCCCACCGAGGCGATTTTGCGCACGGCTCAGTCCTCCTTTTTGACGCTGCGTTTGACCTTCTCAAAAAAGCTGGTCGGCTCCGCCCCTGCGTACTTTTTGAGGCGCACGCTGCTGAGTTCGGCATACTGACGCAGCAGGTTGCGCTGCGCGTCGGTGAGTTTTTTGGGCATTTTTAGTCCGATGCGCACATACAGGTCGCCGCGCCTGCCCGTGCGGGGATTGGGCAGTCCTCGCCCCGGAATGATCAGTTCGCTGTATGGTTCGGTGAGTTCGGGAATTTCCAGCGCGACTTTGCCGTCGAGCGTTTCGATTTCCACCTCGTCGCCGAGCGCGAGCTGCGGATAGGTCAAATTGAGTTGCGTGGCGAGGTCGTCGCCGCGCCGACGGAACCGGGGGTGCGGGGCGATATGGACTATCACATAAAGGTCGCCGTCGCGTCCACCGCGCAGTCCCGAGTCGCCCTCGCCACGCAAGAGAATCGCGGTTTCCTCCTCGATTCCCGGCGGGATGGCGACAGGAATCGAGTCGCGCTGGCGCACGAGTTTCTCGCCGCGGCACTCCCGGCAGGGCGTGCGGATGATTTCGCCCTCGCCACGGCACCGCTCGCAGGGAACCACGCGCGTCACTGTGCCCAGGATCGTGGTCTGGGTGAATCGCACGCGCCCGGAGCCGGCGCAGTCGGGGCAGCGTTCAGGCGTGGTGCCCGGCTCCGCGCCAACGCCTTTACAACGCGCACACAGGCGCAACCGTTCCGCCTCCACCGTCAGCGTCGCGCCGTGCAACACCTGCTCCAGCGTGATGGTCACATCGGCGCGGCGGTCAGCACCATCAACCGGGCCGCGGGTCGCTACGCTTACCCCGCCGCCGAAAAACATCTGGAACAGGTTCTCCGCCATACCGAATGGGTCGGTGGGCGGTGCTGCTGAGGAACCGGCGTGCCCGAACCGGTCGTACACCGCGCGCGACTCGGGGTCGGACAGCACCTGGTAGGCTTCGTTGATAAGTTTGAACTTCTCTTCTGCGTGCGGGTCGTCCTTATTGACGTCGGGGTGGTACTGGCGCGCCAGTTTGCGAAACGCCGTCTTTATCTCCTCGGGACTTGCGCTCCGCTCGACGCCCAGAACCTCATAGTAGTCGGGTTTGCTCATCGCTCTCAGCGACTTGGACTACTCGCGCAGGGTGGTCTCCTGCTGATAGAACTGCATCGCCTCTTCTTCGAACGCCTCGTCTTCTTCGGTTTGCTTGCTGAGTTGTTTGATGTCGCGTGCGGCTTGCCATGTGTGTTCAGGTCCTTGAATAATCACTTCCACGGTATGATCGTCAATAACGCGCGGTTTGATTTTGCCCTCCGCGATTTCCTGCAGAGCAACGGTCAGCGGATTGAAGTCGAGTCCGTCGACGGGAACAAGCGGTTTCGCGCCTTCACGTAGCAGGCGTGCGCGCTCGGCAGCAAGCAGCGCCAGTATGTAGCGTGGGTACTGACTGAGTTCATCTGTCTCTGGGTAAATCATCCGTTCACCGTCCTTTGGGGCAAGTGGATATAATGCGTCAAAAAGCGCGGAAGCTGCCCCCGCTTCCGACGCGCCTCGATTCTCGCCCGAACTGTAATTGCGCCATATGGCAACTAACAATAATACCCTGTAAGCTCACAAAAAATCAAGGGGGTGCAACGGGTACAATAGCCTTGATGAACGATCCTCTGGTGATTGCGGGCAAAGCATTTCGATCGCGTTTGATGGTGGGCACGGGCAAGTATCCCGACGCGGAGACGATGCGTCGTGCAATCGAGGCGTCGGAGGCAGAGATTATCACCGTCGCCCTCCGACGTATTGACCTGGACGCCCCAAAACGCACGATTCTGGACGATATTGACTGGAGCCGCTACCAGATCCTTCCTAACACGGCGGGCTGCCGCACAGCGGAGGAGGCGGTGCGCGTGGCGAGGCTCGCCCGGGCGATGGGGCTGAGCGACTGGATTAAGGTAGAGGTCGTGCCCGACCCGAAGTATCTGTTGCCCGACCCGATTGGCACCTACGAGGCGTGTAAGGTATTGGTGGATGAGGGATTCGTGGTGTTGCCTTACATCCCCGCGGATCCGGAGTTAGCGAAGCGGTTGGAAGCGATGGGCTGTGCGACGGTGATGCCGCTCGCCGCACCGATTGGCACAGGACAGGGCTTCGCCGTAGGGCTGGAGCCGATTCGGATTATCGTGGAGCAGTGTCAGGTTCCCGTTGTGGTGGACGCAGGTCTGGGCGCGCCTTCGGAAGCCGCGCTGGCGATGGAAATCGGGTGCGATGCGGTACTGGTGAACACCGCGATTGCCAAGGCGCAGGATCCTGTGTTGATGGCGGAGGCATTCAAGTGGGGCGTGGAGGCAGGGCGCATGGCGTATCGCGCCGGGCGCATCCCCAAGTTGCCTTATGCTTCCGCTTCCAGCCCCTTGGAGGGTGTCGTGCGCGGATGATACCCGAGCGCGTGTTGATGCTCGTACTGAACTACACGCCTGCCACGGAGGCGGCGCACGCGCTCTGGGTCGCCGAGCGTGCATTACAGGGCGGTGTGAACTGGGTGATGCTGCGCGTGCGCGAGCTACCTGCGCGCCTTGCACTCGAGATGGGGCTGCAGCTGCGCCAGCTCACCCTTGCGGCGAACGCCCTGCTCAGTGTGAATCCCTATCCCGCTTTAGCCGAATGGTGTGCGGCGGACGCGCTACACCTGCCCGAAGCGGCGCCCCCTCACACGCCGCCTGCGCCCATGATGCTGGGCAGGTCGGTGCATAGCGTCGAGGCAGCTCAACGCGCCCAAGCAGAAGGGTGCCACTATCTGCTGGTGGGCACCCTCTATCCGACGCCAAGCCACCCCAACAAGACACCGGAAGGGATAGCGATGCTCCGCGCCGTGCATGAAGCCGTGTCGGTGCCGCTCGTCGCCATCGGCGGGATCTCACCCGAGCGCGTTGCCGAGTGCGTACAGGCGGGAGCGCAGGGTGTGGCAGTTGCGTCGGGGATTGCGGAGGCACGCAATCCGGCAGAAGCCGCGCGTCGATATCTTCACGCGCTGTCGGGCTGAGCCTCGCCCCACACATCATACACG
>JAOAFW010000378.1 GCA_026416065.1 Fimbriimonadales bacterium | reverse complement strand
CGCGTGTGCATA
This sequence comes from Fimbriimonadales bacterium, assembly GCA_026416065.1. Taxonomy (GTDB): domain Bacteria; phylum Armatimonadota; class Fimbriimonadia; order Fimbriimonadales; family GBS-DC; genus GBS-DC. Next base: position 2,406 of record JAOAFW010000378.1, on the reverse strand, counting down.
ACAGTGGGCACTGGACGATTGAAGGCGCGGAGACCAGCCAGTTCGAGAATCACCTGCGGGCGATTCTGGGGTTGCCGCTGGGCAGTGTGGCGGTGCGCGGCTACTGCGCGATGGTGAACCTCATCGGCGAGTTGCCTCCTGCGCAAGCGGTACTACAAATCCCTAACACGCACCTGCATCTGTATGGTAAATCGCCGCGTCCGGGCAGAAAAGTGGGGCACATCACTGTACGCGCAGACACTCGCGAAGAACGAAACACGCTCCTTGAGCGTCTCTTGAGTCTCGTGCCGCTTGACTGAGGAGACTACTCGAAAATTCGCAATCCCGCCTTATTCCAGTCGTCCAGAAACCGCTGCAAACCGATGTCCGTCAGCGGGTGGTGGAACAGTTGCTCCATCACCTTGAATGGCATCGTGGCGATATGCGCGCCCAGCCGAATTGACTCTACCACGTGCATCGGGTGGCGGATACTGGCGACCAGCACCTCGCTCTCGAAGCCGTAGTTCGCCACCATCAGTACAGCGTCTTCGATAGTGCGCATGCCTTCGCTGGAGACATCGTCCACGCGCCCAACGAACACGCTGATATAGCTCGCGCCCGCTTTCGCAGCTAACAATGCCTGCGCAGGGGAAAACACCAGCGTCATGTTCACGCGGATGCCTTCGCGCGTGAGGCGACGGGTCGCGGCGATGCCCGCTGGGGTCATGGGGACCTTCACGACAATATTAGGCGACCAAGAGGCGATCTCGTGCGCCTCACGCAGGATGTCGTCGACCGTCGTACCCACCACTTCCGCGCTGATGGAGCCGTGCGGGAGGATGGAACACATCTCGAGAACAGTCTCTTTGAAGCCGCGCCCCGCCTGGGCAATCAGTGAGGGATTGGTCGTGACTCCGTCCAGAATGCCCCATTCGGCGGCTTTGCGCACTTCCTCGACCCTGCCTGTGTCTACGAAGAGTTTCATTGGGGGTCTCCTGGCTGCCGGGGGTGGATTCGAACCACCACTACCAGATCCAGAGTCTGGCGTCCTGCCGTTAGACGTCCCGGCAACGCGCATGATTATACCCGATTCCAGCGGGGAATTCAAGGGGCGAACCAGCGTCCAAAAGCGCCCACCCCTTAGCAAGAGGGTGGATGCTCCGTTTCGCAACCCGTTATGGTTCAGCTCATGACTGCCACCTGCGCGTTGGGCAACACGCGCTGGAGAATCGCCAGCACCTCAGGTGTGGGCGCAACCCGCTGGGGCACTTCCACCACGCGCGCGTGTCCATTGGTGGGCACCTCGAACCGCACGACCGCCTCGCCCGCATGGCGCTCCAGTACCTGACGCAGCTGGCGCAGGTGTTCAGGTCGGCAGTAAGGCAGGCGGATGTAGACCTGGGGTATATCGCCCACTTCAGTCGGCTCGGGAACCAGCTCGATATGCTCCGCACGAAACTCGATTGTGCCCCCGCCCTCGCCGTTGCGGTTGCCGAAGTCACTGGATTGAGGCTTGCCCTTGATAAGCACCACACGGTCTTTCTGGATCGCCTCACGGTACTGCTCGTAGGTGTTAGCGAACACCGTGACTCGGATGGCGCCCGTGAGGTCTTCCACTTGCAGAATCGCCATCTTCGCGCCTGTTTTTTTGGAAACGCGGGTCTGCACGCTGGCGATGATACCGCCGATGGTGAGCGTTGCACCTTCGCGTTCGAGTGCCTGCGCAATCGGCGTTGCCCTGCCCGACAGCACGCGCATGTACGGGCGTATCGGATGGTCGGACAGATACACGCCCAGCAGTTCGCGTTCGAGGGCGAGTTTTTCGGGCGTACTGAGGTCGTCCACCAACATCAGCGCGGGCTTGGCGACAGCGATATCGTCTTGCCCACCTCCGTCAAAGAGCGAGTTCTGTCCCATCGCCTTTGCACGGGCGAGCGACTGCGCGTAGCTGAGGATCGCGTCCAGCCCGTTCAGCAGCTGGGCGCGGTTGGGATGGAGCGATTCGAACGCGCCTGCCTGAATCAACGCCTCCAGCGTCGCACGGTTCAGCGCACCCGATTCTTGCAAACGCGCCGCGAAATCGAACACATCCTCGAACGCGCCGTTCGCCTCGCGCTCCTTGAGAATCGCCTCTACCGCCGCCTCGCCCACGCCTTTAATCGCGCCCAGCCCGAAGCGAATCGCGTGGTCAAAGTTCGACTGCGTCTTGGCGGCGCGTCGGCGTCCCCGTGCGGGCGCGTCCGACTCGCTGTACGGCTCCACCGTGAAGCCCGCGTGGCTCTTGTTGATGTCGGGCGGCAGCACGCGGATGCCCATCGTCTGGCACTCGTCGATGAAGTTCGTAATCTTATCGGTCTTGTCCTTGAACACCGCCATCAACGCCGCCATATACTCCACGGGGTAGTTCGCCTTTAGGTCTGTCTCTTA
>JAOAFW010000352.1 GCA_026416065.1 Fimbriimonadales bacterium | reverse complement strand
AACCTTTATTTCCGAGAGGAACGGGCTTCAGGCGGCGAGAGCTGGAGCGCAGGGGGATGGGAATTCGGCGTTGCGTCGGGAAACGGCGACAGACCGCCTTTCATCCCTCGTCCCGAGGCGGTCATGTTCGCCGCGGAACCGACTGCGCAGCGGCGTGCGGAGGCGCGACTCTGGCTGAACGCAGCGTCTGAGCCGATTCGGTTCACTTTTGAGTTGCCCGCCGCGCTGCCGCGCCCCGCACCCGCCGCCTCCGTCCCGCAGTTGCCTCAGATGCAACAGGTGGGCGCGCTCACCGTCGAGTTTCGCGGACTGAATTTCGCTGACTATACCATCGGCGACAGATTAGGCACCTTCCTTGCGCCCGATATACGAATCCTGCACGCGGGCAAGCCTCTTACAGGATGGGACTCGCTGCTGTTCGACCTCGTAACTGCTGGCTCGCCCGATAAGTCGTTCGCATTGGGATTGCCCTCCGCCGACGCGCCTGCGTGGACTGTCCGACTCTATATCAACTGCTATGACATCAATAAGCTGGTGCAGGACGCCTTTTCAGACTACTTCGATGTGACAGTGGCTGCGCCGCGCTCGCGTCAAGTGGTTCCCATCCAGCGCGCGTTGCAGATTGAAGGCGCGCAGCTGAAGGTGTTGGCGCTGGTTGGCGCGGGCGTATTGCGCTATCGCGTGGGCGAGCCGTTGCCGCGTCGGGCGGAGCCGCTTCCGAGTGGGGCAACGACGCAGTACCAGCTCAGCCCGCGCGAGGCGCATATCGTCTCCAGCCAGCCCTATCTGCTGTGTGAACTGACGCTGCCCTTGCGCGCGGACAGAAGCGGCGGCGCGAGCTGGGGTTACCTGTCGTTCCACGCGGGCGCGGGTGAACAGGTTCTCCTCTTGGCGCAAGGTGAGAACACACGCGGGGAGAGCGTGCGGATTGATCACAACACCGCGATGACCCATTTAATGGAGCAACTTGACGCCTCCCATTCGCTTATCGCTATTCCGCTGGAGCCAGACGGCGTGTCAGGCAGGCTAAAAATGCGTCTGGGATTGCATCGCACGCGCCGGATGGAGTTCCAGATACCGCCTCTCGAAGCGGCGCGGGTCGCCCGAAGCGTTCAGAACGCGCTGGCGTGGCGCGAAGCGGGCGATATGCAACAATTCAAGGCGACCATGCGCGACTGCCTGCGACAGTATCGTCAAAGCAAAGACCCCGCTACGCTGACCTATCTGGGACTGCTCTGCACGGCTGCCGAACTGCCCCCTGAGGAGTTTCAGCCGTTGATTGCGCCGCTGAAATCGCTGACGCAAAAAGAGCCTAAGGTTTTTGCGTATCGGATTGCGCTTGGCGCAGCACTCACACGCATGGGACGCCCCCAGGAAGCGTTGTCCCTACTACAGGAGCTGAATCCGCGGCACAGCTCCGATGCGCTTGCGCTCATGTGGTACGCGCTGGCGTTAGTTGAGGCAGGGCGGCGCGAAGAGGCGAAGCGTCTCATCCAGTCGCACCAACTTCAGCACTGGCGGTCTGTGCGCGAGATCGATGACGACAAACTGCGCAGCGAGATTATCGGTCTTCTCGGTGAGGAATACGAACGGAGGCAGGCGGGGCATTAAACTCTGCATTAACCCTCACCCCCAGCCCCCTCTCCCACAGGGAGGGGGGATTAGGGGGTGAGGGCAACAAGAGCAACGATTGGTATTACTTCTCAAACTCCACCTTCACCGCCTTCGGCTTTGCCGACTCGGCTTTCGGCAGGCGCACCTCCAGCACGCCGTTCTTGTACACGGCTTTCACTTTATTCTCGTCAATCGCGGCAGGCAGCGTGTAGGATACTGTGAACTTGCCGTAGCCGCCCAGACGACTGACATAGTGCGCCTGCACATTCTCGCCCTCAATTAGCGCCTTGCGCTCGCCCGACACCGTCAGCGTGTTGTTCGAGAGCTCTACATGGAGGTCCTTCTCGGACACACCCGGCGCACTCACGAACACCACGAACTCCTCCGGCGTCTCGTACACGTCCAGCGCGGGCGAGAACTCAAACTCCTGAGCCGTCGGCAGGGTCGGTCGCCAGTCGAAGAAGCGACTGAACAGGTCATCCATCTCGCGGCGGAACTGCTCCATCTCGCGGAACGGATTCCAGCGCACTACAGCATTCTCCGGTTCACGTCGTGCCAGTAATCGCATCATTATCCCTCCTTCTTAGTGTGTTGGTGGAAGGTCTCTTGAGTGCCTTCCACTCAGGTCTACGAATCAGGGCGTCGAAAAGTTCCCGATTTCGAGAACAGAGTCGGCGATTGGCTATAATATTAACGGAGGCGCAACGATGAGCCAGCATACAATCACAGAACGTAAACAACGGTTTGAATCGCTATCGGGTATCGAAATCAAGCGTTTTTACACACCGCGGGATATCGCGCATTTGGACTATCAACAAGACTTAGGCGACCCGGGTGAGTATCCGTTCACGCGCGGACTCTACGATTCGGGCTACCGCGCGAAGTTGTGGACGGTGCGTCAGTTCTCCGGGTTCGCCACGCCCGAAGAGACGAACCAGCGGTATAAGTATCTGATTGAGCAGGGACAGACGGGGCTGTCGGTGGCGTTCGACCTACCGACGCTGATGGGTGTCGACCCCGATGACCCGGAAGCTGAAGGCGAGGTCGGCAAGTGCGGCGTGAGCGTCGCCTCGCTGGAAGATATGGAGATTTTGTTCGATGGCATCGATCTGGCGAACATCACGACCTCAATGACCATCAACGCTCCCGCGATTATGATTTGGGGGATGTACCTTGCCGTCGCCGAGAAGCGCGGCATCCCGCTGGAGAAACTCTCGGGCACGATTCAAAACGACATCTTAAAAGAGTTTATCGCGCAGAAGGAGTGGGTCTACCCGCCCGAGCCCCATATGAAACTCATCGTGGACACCATCGAGTTCGCCACGCAGCTTGTGCCGAAGTGGCATCCGGTTAGCGTGAGCGGCTACCACATCCGCGAGGCGGGCGCAACCGCTGTGCAGGAGCTGGCGTTCACACTCTCAGATGGGCTGGAGTATGTGCGCTGGTGTCTGGACAGGGGGCTGGACATCGACGACTTCGCTCCCAAATTCTCGTTCTTCTTCAACGCGCATATCGACTTCTTTGAGGAGATCGGCAAATATCGCGCGGCGCGTCGTATCTGGGCGCGTGAGATGCGCGAGACCTTTGGCGCGAAGAACCCCCGTTCGTGGTGGCTGCGCTTCCATACACAGACAGCGGGCGTCTCGCTTACGATGCAGCAGCCTTATGTGAACCTGATTCGCTCGACCATCGAGGCGCTGGCGGCGGCGCTGGGCGGCACACAGTCGCTCCATGTGAACTCGTTCGACGAGGCGTGGGCACTGCCCACCGAAGAAGCCGTGCTGCTCTCCCTGCGCACGCAGCAGGTGATCGCCCACGAGTCGGGCGTGACGAATACGGTGGACCCGCTTGGCGGTTCGTATTTCGTGGAGTGGATGACCGACAAGATGGAGGAAGGCGCGCGCGAGTACTTCCGCCGCATCGAGGAAGAAGGCGGCGTCATCCCCGCCATCCGCAGCGGCTTCTTCCAGCAGGAGATCGCCGACGCCGCGTACCGCTTCCAGCAGCGCGTGGAAGAGCGCGACTTCATCTGGGTCGGCGTCAACGAGTACCAAATGGAGGAGGAGCCGATCCCGTTCCGCATCCTGAAAATCGAGCATGAGGCGCACGAGAAGCAGGTCAAGCGTCTGGCTGATC
>JAOAFW010000035.1 GCA_026416065.1 Fimbriimonadales bacterium | reverse complement strand
GTAGTAGGGGCTCAATCAGCGTTCGACGGCGTTGCAAGTGGAACGGCTTGGCGAACTCCAAGAACTCCTCCGCGATCTCGGTCAATCGCTGCGCCTCTTGCTGAATGACCTCGATGTAGAGGCTGAGTGAGTCGGGCAGCGACTCTTCCTGGCGCATCAGCTCCACTGCACCCCGCAGCGCGGTAAGCGGATTACGTATCTCGTGCGCGATGGTAGCGGTCATCTGTCCGACGGTGGCGAGCCGTTCCATTTCGCTCAGGCGGGTCTCAAGGCGCAGGTATTCGGTGATATCCTCAAACAGCGCGACGGCACCTTGAGTCTGTCGACCGCGCGTAAGCAACGGTGAGACGGAACAGTTGAGAATGCGGGTTTCACCGCCCATCTGGGTGGGAATCTTATACAGATGCTGTGCCCCTGCCCCTTGAAGCACCTGCTCAATGGCATCTTGTAGCTCGCCGCAGGATGCACTCTCTATGGGACAGCGCGCCTGACCCAATACCTCGCGGAAGTGCCGCCCGACGCTTTCGCGCCCTGAGAAGCCCAGAATCTGTTGGGCAGTGCGATTCCAAGTCGTTATCTGCCCCGTCTCGTCAACGGTGAACATCCCCGAACTCAAACTGCGCAGAATGTTATTGCGAAACGCGGCAAGGCTCTGGATTTCGCGATAGCGTCGCTCCATTTCCTGATAGAGGCGCGCGTTCTCGATGGCGATGCCCGCCTGGTTCACAAACGCGCTGAGCAACTCCACCTGCTCGGAGGTGAACGGCTCGTTCTGGTTATCCGCCAGCACGACGCCGATGCAGCTGCCATGCACTACAATCGGCAGGGCGCAGTAGTAGTTCGAGCCGAGCGTACGCCCGAAGCCGCGCATAGGCTGCACCTCATGCTGGGCATCGATCACCACGAGGGGGAGCCGCATCTTCGCGACGATGCCGATTACGCCCTGCCCCTTGCGGAAGCCGCGTTTGGGGAACATCTCCAAGCGATAGCCTTCAATTAAGCGTGGCAGGTAGATGCGCGACGATTCGCCTGAAAGGAAAATCGCGCATCGCGAGAAACCAACCGTCTCGCTTATCAGGCGTGCCACCGTCTTCAACAGCGTGTCGATGTCCAGCACCGCCGTCACCAGCTGTGTGAGTTCCACCAAGGTGGAGAGACGATGCACATTCTGGTTGAGCTGGTGGTAGAGCCGCGCGTTTTCCAGCGCGGAGGCAATCTGGTTGGCAAAGACGGAGAACAGGCGCAGGTCTTCCTCCGTGAAAGGCGGCGCAGGGCGTAGGCGACGGATGGACAGAACGCCGATGACCTTATTGTCGTGGTTGCGCAGCGGAACCGAGATGGAACCGCTGATTTCGGGGCGTCGGGGTACATGGCGCAGTTTCGGCTCGTTGTGCAGGTCGGTGAGCAGCATCGGCTCGCCGGTGAGCGCAACCTGACCCGCTACACCTTCGCCAAGGGGGATGCAAGTCTCCTCGACCAGCTTATCGGGCAGTCCGTAGCTGGCGGCGATGGAGAGCGTCTGGGTCGATTCGTCGAGCAGCATGAGCGTACAGGCTTGCGCTTCCATCGCCTGCGCGGCGCGGCGAGTCGCCAGCTTTAGAAACTGTTCCAGCCCGCCCGTCTCACTGGCGACGGCTGTCTCATACAGCGTCCCTAGCGCGGTCAGCCGCTGCTTGGAGAGCCGTTTGAGCGCGTCGATTTCCCGGTGAAACTTTTCGTGTTGCCCCAGCAGCGTCGCCAAGTGCGCCGCCATTTGCCATTCAGGGCGTTCCTGCTGGTCGACGGGTGCGCGCAGCACATAGAAGAGTTCGGGCACGGGCAGGGGCGTAATCAGCCATGCCCAGCCTTCAGCATGGAACCAGCGCGATGCGCCGCCTTCGAAGGGTAGCTCAGCGGGGAGGCGCGGATGCAGTTCGCGCGGCGCGTGCGCCACTACATAGGGCGACTTGCGCTCGGTTTTCAACACCAGCGCGTTCCACGCTCCGTCCAGCTCCGCCACCTTGCGAATCAGGTTCGTCAGGGCTTCCGTGCCCACCCCCGATGCAGCGCTTTGCAGCACAGACGCTGCCCAATCCATACGAAATGGTTATTCCACCTCCCTCTAAAGATTCCTGCTGATTTGGCAGAGGGTATCCTATAGGACGACTTTGGGGGATTGGGGCGATGGATGAGATTCGCTATTTACTGCGCATCGCAGGGCGGGCGATACACGAGCGTTGGCTTCAGCCGTCCAGCAGACGGCAGACAATCACCCTCACGCTGGCGTTTTTGGTGGGCGTTTTGCTGGGGCTGCTCTCGCGACGCTGGTTGCCGCCCGCCGTGCGCGACGCGCTGTGGATGCTGGGGCTGGCGGTGCTGGGCGCCCTGGCGGTGTGGTTCGGAGTACGGCAGGGCAGGCTGCTGGGGCATTTCTACCGCTGGGCGAAACGGTTGCGCCATCAGGAGGAGAATGATTTTACGCTCAGCTATGAGGCTGAATTGGAACCTCTGCGCGACGAGTTTGTAAAACA
>JAOAFW010000265.1 GCA_026416065.1 Fimbriimonadales bacterium | reverse complement strand
GCCTGGAGCAGCGTGTGAATCTCCGAGGTTCCCTCGTAGATGGTCGCGCCTTTGCTGTTACGGTAGAAGCGTTCCACAGGGTACTCGTCGGAGAAGCCGTAGGAGCCGAACAGTTGCACGGCGGCGTTGGCGGCGCGTTGCGCGGCTTCCGTGCTGTACCATTTTGCCAGCGAGGTCTCGCGCGTGTTGCGTAAACCCACATTCTTCATCCAGCCCACCTTCTGATAGAGCAACGCGCTAATCTGGTAATCGGCTTCCATCTGCGCGATTTTCTGCTTGATGAGCTGATGCTCCGCAAGGGATTTACCGAAGGTCTTTCGCTCTTTGGCGTAGCGCACTGATTCCTCCAGACACGCCCGAATCAGCCCTGCTGCGCCCGCCGCCACCGTGTAGCGCCCCTGATCGAGCGCAAACATCGCGATTTTGAACCCCTCGCCTTCCTCGCCGACGCGGTTCTCAACGGGGATTTCCACATTCTCAAACACCACACCACCCGTGTTGCCCGCACGCACACCGAGTTTACCTTTCAGGGTGTAGGGCTTCACACCGGGGCGCTCGCGCTCCACGAAGAACGCGCTCATCCCTGAATGGTCGCGCCGCGCCTTCTTCTCTAAATCGGTCCATGCCACCACCAGATACTGGTCGGCGACCTCGGCGAGCGAGATCCAGATTTTCTCGCCGTTCAGGATATAGCGGTCGCCCTCGCGCCGCGCGACGGACTGCATTCCGACCACATCGCTGCCGGCGTTCGGCTCCGTGAGGCAGAACGCGCCGAGCCGCTCACCGCGCGCTTGGGGAACTAAAAATCGCTGCTTCTGTTCTTCGTTGCCCCAGCTCATCAGTGTCATCGCGGTCAAGCCGACATGCACGGACATAGCGACGCGCAGAAAGGTATCGCCATACTCGAGCTCTTCGCAGGCGATGCCCAGCGCAATATAATCTAAGCCAGAACCGCCCCACTTGCGGGGTACACAAATCCCCAGCAAGCCGAGATCCGCCATGCGCTGGAATACTTTGGGGTCTGCGCCGTGTCGATCCCATTCGCGGATGTGGGGCTTAATTTCGTTCTCTACGAATCGGCGCACTGTATCGCGCACCATCAGATGCTCTTCCGAAAGGGTGAAATCCATAATAACAGCCTCCTTACAGAGTAGATTGTACCTGAATCAGGTACAATTTCTCCACCATGCCGACCGCCGCCTTTACGACGCTGGGGTGCAAGGTCAACCAGTACGAGACGCAGAAGATTCTGGAGAGTTTCGAGGCGCAGGGCTTCGAAATCGTGCCGTTTGACGCGCCTGCCGATGTGTATGTCATCAACACTTGCTCGGTGACGCAATCGGCGGAGGCGAAGTCGCGCCAGACGATTCGGCGCGCCGCGCGCCAGAATCCGAACGCCATCGTTGTCATGACTGGCTGCTATGCGCAGTTCACCATTCGGCGCGGCGAGCAGTTAGATGAGGCGCACCTGGTGGTTCCCAACCCCGACAAACTGCGCACTATCGAGTATCTGTTGGAACGGTTTCCTCACTTCAATGCCGTGCTGGAGCAGGCGCGTCGGCAGGGTGAAGCTCCGATTCGCCTTCGCAGTCGCGCCGTGCTGAAGATTCAGGACGGCTGCAACGTCTACTGCAGCTTCTGCTCTATCCCCTATACCCGCCCTGTGATGCGCAGCATCCCGTACCAAGAGGTGCTGGATGAGGCGCGGGCGATGGTAGAGGATGGCTACCGCGAAATCGTGTTGACGGGCGTGCTGATTGGCGACTACGGTCCCGAAACGGGCAGCGGCGGTCCCGACCTCGCCGAGCTGTGCGCCCTGCTGAGCGAGATCGACGGGCTGGAGCGTATTCGAATCAGCTCCATCGAGCCAACTCTGATTAGCGACCGTCTGATTGAACTCATCGCGGAGAACCCGAAGATGTGCCCGCAACTCCACATCCCGCTCCAAAGCGGCGACTCGGGTGTCCTCAAAGCGATGAACCGTCCCTACGATCAGGCGTTCTACCTGAACCTGATTCAGCGTTTGCGCGAGCGCATCCCCGACTTCGGCGTCAGCACCGATATTATGGTGGGTTTTCCGGGTGAGGATGAACAGGCGTTTCAGAACACTTGCTTTGTGGTGGAGCAGGCAGAGTTTTGCCGGGCGCACCTGTTCCGCTACTCGCCTCGTCCGGGCACCCCCGCAGAAGCGATGCACCGCCACGTGCCCGACTCGGTCAAGTCCGAGCGGATTCAGCAACTGCAACAGGTGTGCAAAACTGCGGCGCGACGCTACGCCGCGCGCTTTCTCGGTAGGGTCGAGCGTGTGCTGGTGGAGAGCCGCTCTAAGCTTTCCGGCTTGATGACCGGCACCAGCGACCACTACCTGCAAGTGGAGTTCGCCGCCTCGCCCAGCCTCGTAGGGCAGTTAGTGAAGGTGCGGATTGTGGATCTCACAACAGATGGAGTAGCGGGAGAAATCGCAAGTGACGAACACCCTCGAGACTGAAATCTTCCGAAAAATACATAGATTTCCTTGCCGATGTGAATGGCGATGGTGTGGTGGGTGACGCTGACCTGCTCTTCGTGTTGTTTAATTTCGGCGACGGTTGTTAGGCGGTGGCTCAACACTACTCTCCAGAACCCTTCCATCGGCTATAATCTATATGGGTCATGGCGCTGGAAACGGTTCTGGGGCACTATCGAATTATCCGTGAAATTGCCCGAAGCAACGATGTGGTATACGAAGCGGTGGACACACGTATCAACCGCCGCGTTGCCATCAAAGAGTTGCTGATGCCCGCGGGCGCGACCGACGCCGTGCGCCAAGACCGTATCGCGCGTTTCAAGCGTGAGGCGCGTGCTGCTGGCTCGCTCACCCACCCCAATATTGTCACCATCTTCGAAACCGAAGAGGAAAATGGACGCTATTTTATCGTGATGGAATATCTGGAGGGGGACAACCTGCGTCAGAAGATGGATCGCGAAGGTGCGCTCCCCCCGGAAGAGGCAGTGCGCATCGCTACGCAGGTGCTGGACGGACTGGCACACGCCCATTCCAAAGGGGTCATCCATCGCGACATCAAGCCCGAAAACATCCATATCCTGCCGACGGGATTGGTGAAGATTACCGACTTCGGTATCGCCCGCCTTAAACACGAACCGAACCTGACGATGGACGGGCAGATATTCGGCACACCGAGCTATATGTCTCCAGAGCAAGTGCAGGGCGGCGCGATTGACGAGCGCAGCGACCTGTTCTCGGTGGGGGTGATCCTTTTTGAGATGCTGGTGGGCTACAAGCCGTTTCAGGGCGACTCGGTGATTACAATTACCTACAACATTGTGCATACCGAACCTCATTCGCCGCCGAGCATTCCGGGTCCGCTGGAGTGGGTGATTCGTAAGGCGTTGCGTAAAACCCCCGCGGAGCGTTTTAGCACAGCGGAGGAGATGAAGGGGGCGCTGCAGAATGCACTGGAACAGCTGAAAGCCCCGCCGGTGATTGCGACGCCGTTGGGTGTGCCGCCTTACAGTATGCCTGCGCCAACGGGGGGCTACTCTCCGCCGTACCCGCAGCCGACGCAAATCCCTGCGCCCAGCTATCCCTACCCTGCGCCCGGCATGCCGGCTCCATTTCCCGCTCCGAGCCCGACGACAAGCGCGCCCGCGCCCTACCTGCCGCCGCCTCCGCCGAAGCCCATCCTCTCACCGGCGACACGCCAGTTCCTGGGCACGCTGCTCGGCGTGATGCTGATTGGCGGCGCAATTCTGGGAGTCGTGATTCTGGGCGTATTTATCGTCACACGCGCTTATGAAGAGTTTCAGCTCCAGCAAATAGACGAAAAAATCGCCACGCGCGCTAAACAGGCGGAGACGCTCTTTGCGCAGGGACGCTACCTGGATGCCGCGCAAATCTACGACGAACTCTATCGCAGCGCACAATCGAGCAAGTGGAAAGAGGAGTTCCGTCGCAACACCGCCAGCGCACTCACGATGTACGGCAATCAGCTCTTAGAGGCGCGCCGCTACGAGGAGGCGATGCAGGCGTATCAGCGGGCGATTCAGTACACGCCCCTGCCCGAAGCCTACGCCGGCATGGCAGCCATCGAGCAGCAGTTGGGCAATCGTGAAGGGGCAGTGAACCACTGGATGTCCGCAGCGCAACATAGCCCCAGCGCACGAGCGCAGGAATACCAGCGCAACGCCGCCCGCGCCCAGATCGCCATTGGCGACGACGCCTACCGACGCGGCGACCTGCAACGCGCCCTGCAAGCATGGCAAACTGCCGTTGAACTCGCTCCCGGCAGCCTCGAAGCCAAAGAAGCCCAACGCAAATTCGAGCAGGCGTTGCAGGAACTCCTGAAACGATAGATCAGCAACACGACGCCCGACACCGGGAACCCACTATTCCGTTTCGCGTCCCTGAAGCCATACCACGCCCAAATCGTCCAAAGCGACCTCTACCTGCCCCAAGCGCCACAGCTCGAGCATCGCCAGAAAGGAGACCAACAGATCCATCCTATCGAGCGCGTCATCCGCAAAAGCGTCAAACGCCACCGGCTCAACCGCCCGACTGAGCCGTTCGCGCATCTCGATCATCCGGGCGTGAATGGAGAAGTAGCGTCGGTGTGGGATCTCCGTTGCCGGCGGCAAACGCCGCTCCAGCAACCGCTTGAAAGCCAGCCAGAGCTGGTCGGGCAGTTCCGCGCCGAACTCCGGGGGTAGTTCGTAGTCGCGGGGGTCTACGGCGCTGCCGCGAAAGAAAATCTGCATCCGTTCGCCCTCGCGCTGGCGCAGATACTCCAGCACAGGCAAATAGGAATTGGGCAAATGAGTGGGTTCAAGCCACTCGGTGTCGTCTTCGGTTCCCGGCTCAGGTTCCGGTGCAAGCAGACGTTGTGCCTTGCGCTCCGTCAGATACGCCAGCGTTGCGAGTGCGTCGGCGGCTTCGTCCATATCGCCCGCCTCGCGCCAGTATTCATAGCACGCCTGCGCTACCGGTGCGAGGTCAACCTCCAGCAGGTCGAGTTTGTGTTTGCGGATCAGGTATGCCAGCCAGCCCAACGAGCCGAAGCCGAGGGGTAGCTGCAGTGGCACGCGCGGGGGCGACCATTCTGGCGAACCGATATGAAAGCGACGCATCAGCCAATTCTACCTTGTTCGCGACGCATCACCCACACAAACAGCGGCGCGCCCACCAGCGCAGTAATCACCCCTACCGGCAGCTCCACAGGGCGCGCGAGGGTACGCGCCAGGGTATCCGCCCAGAGGAGCAACAGCGCGCCGCCCAACGCCGATAACGGCATCAACGCCCGATGGTCGCCGCCTACCACGCGCCGTAAAAGATGAGGCGTAATCCACCCCACGAAGCCGATAATCCCCGCAACCGCCACTGTAGCGGCGGTCGCCAGCGCGCCCGCTATCAGGATAATCCACTTGAGCCGTTCCACAGGCACGCCCAGGTGCAGCGCGGTCTCCTCACCTGCTGTGTAGAGGTTCAGCGCACGTGCCTGCACAAACAGCGCGAGGCAGCCCAGTATAGCGGGCACGCTCGCCCACTCGAGCCGTTGCCAGTCAGCGTTCAGTAAGCCGCCCAGCAACCAGTACAGCACGCGCGAGAGATCCTCGCCTGCCAGCACCAGCAATAAAGTAATCACCCCCCACAGGCTCGCGCTGAGCGAGACACCCACCAACAGGAAGTTTGGTATGCGCAGTTGCCCGTTCTGTCGGCTGAGCGCGAGCGTAAGGCTCAGCGTGATTAGCCCGCTCAGGAACGCCAGCAGCGAGACTGCCCAGCCATAGCCGCGCTGGTGCCAACCCAACAACGCCCCGACTGCCGCCCCGACCGCTGCGCCCGATGAGACGCCGATAATGTAAGGATCCGCCAACGGGTTGCGCAACAGTCCCTGAAATGCACACCCCACACACCCCAGCGCGCCCCCCACGAGCACCGCCAGCAATACCCGCGGTAAACGCAACTCCCAAAGAATCGTGCGCGCTGTGGACTCGCTCTGTCCCCATAGGGCACTCCAGAGTTCCGCAACGGTAAACGGAATCGCGCCGATTAACAGGCTCGCCAGCAAGCTCGCACCCAGTATACAAACCAGTATCCATCCTGCCAGCCAGGCGCGTCGTCGGCGCACGATAGCCCCTCAGATGCGCACATAGCGCAAAGTCGCCCACCAAGCGCACAGCCCCCCTATCAGTGCGCCCAGCCCGGGCAAACCAATCATCACCACTAACGGTGGCAGCCCCGGCGGCATATCCTTCAAAAAGGGCCACTGACTTACCACATAGTCCGAGAGGAACGCCGCTGTCAGCAGCACCAGCAACGCTGCCAGCACACCGCCCGCCACGCCCTGAGTCATCCCTTCCAGAATGAACGGCAGGCGTATCGAGCGCAGCGTCGCCCCCAGTAGCGCCATCACACGTACTTCACGCTGGCGCGAGAAAATCGTCAGGCGCACGGTGTTGTAAATCAAGATCAACGCCGCAAGCAACAGCAAGCCGCCTGCCCCTAACCCAATCCAGCGCACCAGGCGCGACACCTCCAGCACTGTCTGCAACTCCTTACGGCTATCAATCACCTCTTCCACCAGCGGCGATTGCGCAATGCGCGCCGACACTGCAGGCAGCGTTTGGGGGTCGCGCACGCGCACCGTTAACTTATCGGGAAGCGGGTTCGGTAAGTCGGCGAGGTTCACATCGTTCGCGAGTTTCTGCTTCTCCTGCTCCCAGGCAACCTCGCGCGGCGTGAGCGTGACGCGCTCCACTTCAGGCATCGCCTCCAGTTGCGTCTTGATCTGTTGTGCTTGGGCGCGCGGCGCGCTCATTTTTAAGACCCCCTCCGCCTCGAATCGGCTTGGCAGCGATTGCGCTGTCGCGTCCAGTTTATATAGCGCCATCCCGGCACCACCCAGCAGCACCAGCGCGATACACGCCGTGCTAATCGCCGCCGCCTGCATTGTTGCGTTCCGCAGCAGGCTCTCCCGCGTTTCTTGCAACACGAAGCGCAGTCGGTCTATCATAGCATCACCGAGGCGTAGAGCCGGTCTAACTCGACGGGGTAGCCACCACGCGGCACGTCGCTGATAATCTGCCCGCGATCCATCGCCACCACACGCTGGCATGCACGGTCGACGATCGTGCGATTGTGGGTGGAGACAATCACGGTCGCGCCGCGCAGGTTGATTCGCATCAGCAGCTCGATAATCTCCCATGAGGTGTCCGGGTCGAGGTTTGCGGTCGGCTCATCAGCGATGAGCAGGGGTGGGTGGTTCGCGATAGCGCGGGCAATCGCCGCGCGTTGCGCCTCGCCGCCCGAGAGCTGGCTTGGCATCTGACGCGCCTGCTCGTTCAGCCCGACCAGCGCAAGCACCTGCGCCACGCGCTGACGCACCGCCGTCTCGTTATAGCCAATCGCACGCAAGCCGTAAGCGATGTTCTCCCACACCGTCTTGCGCGGCAAAAGGGGATAGTCCTGCGGTACAATGCCCATCCGCCGGCGCAGGTAGGGCAACTCGCGCGGCTTAATCTGATGCAGCGGCTGTCCCAGCACCCATACCTCGCCTTCGGTGGGACGCAACTCACCGTAGAGCAACTTGAACAGCGTCGATTTGCCCGCGCCTGTCGCGCCCACCAAAAATACGAACTCGCCCTTCTCTACGCTCAGGCTCACTCGCCGCAGCGCGTGTTGCTCGCCATACACCACGCTGACCTGTTTGAGTTCGACCATTACCGTGCTTGGTTCGACAACAGCGACGACGCTCCTGCCGATTTCGACGGGGCTACTTCACTAAGCTTACCGAAGCGACCTTCGCGAGCCGCCTCGCCTGCGTCGTGGAACAGGGCTTACCTTCTAAAATCAGTCGTTTTTTGCTCCCCCGACGGGGCGTACAAGTCGTTTGCTATGGCAATTACATCACGAACCTCCCGTGCATGACAAGTTTCCCCTGTGCGCCATGTGCTATACTCCTTGCCGAGATGATCGAACGCTACACAACGCCCGAAATGCGCGACCTTTGGAGCGAGGAAGGTAAGTTCCGCGCTTGGCTCGAAGTGGAAATCGCGATTTGCGAGGGGCTGGCGCAGTACGGATACATCCCTGCCGACGCGCCCGCCGCTATTCGTGAACGCGCCCGCTTCGATATCGAGCGAATTGCCGAACTGGAGCAGGAGACACGCCACGATGTGATGGCGTTCGTGCGGAATCTCGCCGAGAACGTGGGGGAAGCAGGGCGCTGGATCCACTATGGCGTGACCTCGTATGATGTGGTGGACACTGCACTCGCCCTGCGCCTGAAAAAATCAGTGGAACTTGTCCTCACCGAGTGCGACGCGCTGCAGACCGAAATCCGCCGCCTGGCTCTGGAACATCTCCGTACGCCTATGATAGGGCGCACACACGGCGTGCATGCCGAACCAATTACGTTCGGCTTCAAACTGCTCGGTTGGTACGCCGAGATGGACCGACACCTCCAGCGGCTGGAGCGACTGCGGTCTGAGGTCAGCGTGGGCAAAGTCTCGGGCGCAGTTGGTATCCACGCGAATGTAGACCCGCGTGTGGAAGAGTATGTG
>JAOAFW010000243.1 GCA_026416065.1 Fimbriimonadales bacterium | reverse complement strand
GTGTAGGCGTAGTACGGCTGGCTAAGCGTGGCGACAATCACCTCTCCTGATGAGCGCGTGGTGAACTCAATCGAGCCGAACCCACGCGAAACGGGCACGCCTTGATAGTCCACTTGTAGCTGGAACACCTCATTTTGGGTGTAGGTTCGATCAAACTCGGCACGGACGGTGGTGACGCTCTCGCGCACAAACGAGATGGGACGTCCATCCAGTCGCAGTCCCGTAATCAGAAAATTGTCACGCAAACGGAACCGGAAAGCGTTCAGCGTCGGTTGGGTCACTTTCACGGTAATAATGCACGAGCCGATGAGCGTTTGGGTGCTGGGCACGACCTCGAGGGTCAAATCGTAGTGTTGCACATCGGTCAGCTGGGGGTCTTGAATGAGCGCGGGGAATGAAAGAAGATGGATTTCTGGGTGCTTCGCTGTCGCCGTGTGAGCGCGTCCGCACAGTGAGCAGCCCTCGCCGCCTGCCCACGCCACAACGATACTTAGCAACACGCCAAAGCATAGCAGGATACGCATAGAGGAATTATAACCTATTTGACGACCTGATGTTTTGGAACGGAAGAGAGGCGCTTCGCTGCGTCCCCCTCCTTGCGCCTGCTACTCTGCCGCAGGATACGACCCCAGCAGCACGACTTCGCGCGCAAATCGGTCCAGTTCCTCCAACGCAGTCCTGATTACCTCGTCTTGGCGATGTCCCTGAATGTCGATGTAGAACAGGTACTCAAACATGCCGCGCGGGTTAGGGCGCGACTCGATCATGGTCAAGTTCACGCCGTGCTTGTGAAATGCCCCGAGCGCGTGATACAGCTCGCCGGGACGGTTGCGCAACGTCATCACCAACGAAGTTTTGTCGTTGCCCGTGGGGGCAGGTTCGTTGTAGCCAATCACCAGGAAGCGCGTGCGGTTATGTGGGTTGTCTTCAATATGTTCACACAGGATAGGCACGCCGTAGAGTTCCGCGGCGAGCGCGTTGCCGATTGCCGCGCCGTTGGGATCTTCTGCGGCGAACCTCACAGCCCGCGCGGTCGGTACGGTCTCGATAATCTCGGCTGCAGGCAGGTGCAACCGCAACCATCGTCGGCACTGTTGCAAGGGTTGCGGACCCGCATACACGCGCACAATCTGGTTCGTGTTCTTCGCTTTGGAGAGGAGGTGGTGCGCAATCGGCACATAGACTTCTGCACAGATACGGGCGTTGGTCAAGGGGAACATATCCAGCGTTTCGGGCACCACGCCCGCCAGCGAGTTTTCCACCGGGACGACACCATAGTCCACATTCGACTGTTCTACTGCCGCGAACACATCGGCGATGCTTTCTACGGATGTATAGTGTGCAGCGCGCCCGAAGCACTTGAGTGCGGCGGCATGGGTGAAGGTGCCCTCTGGCCCCCAATAAGCGACGGTGGGGGCTTTCTCCAGGGCGCGCGAGATCGATATAATCTCTCGGAAAATACCGACAATTTGATCCTGCGTCAGCGGTCCACGATTAAGCTGCTGTAGACGGCGATAGATAATTTGCTCGCGCTCGGGCGAGAAAAATGGCTTGTCGTTGCGCGACTTAATCTCGCCGATCTGTTTCGCCAGTTCTGCCCGCTCGTTCAGTAGCTGCAGGAGTTGCTCGTCAATCTGGTCGATGCGCTGTCGGAGTTCCGATAGTTTCCGCATACCTGCTCCCTTAGTGCGCGGAGCGCCATTGCAGCCGCGAAATGCATCGGCGCAACTTCGGCATCGAAGTGGCTGAGTGGGAAAAGTGTACCTGATAAAGGAGACTTAAGATTTTTCTTTATGACGCCGATAATTCCTACAGGTTCGCGCGCAACCTAACCGATTGAAGGAGGACTGAACCATGAGCCAAGTGTTTTTTGCTACAGGCGGTACGGAGCTGACGCGCTCCTTTGACGCCACGACGCCAACCAACTGGTACGTTTGCACGACGCCTGACACGACTCGCACTCTCAGCGAGTTCCAGACCAGCAACTGGAGTGCAACGTTCGTGTTCTGGAGTTCACCGACCGGACAAGTTGACAACTTCAACGCGCAGACCTTTGTGAACCAGATCCGTAATTTCGCCCCGCAAACCCCGTTTTTCCTGATTGTGCCTGTCCAGTATGCCTCGCAAGCCGCTCAGTGGCAGCGCGAGACCGGCGCCGCCGGCTACATTATCTGGAACAACACGACCCCGTCCGATTTTATCAACCAAGTGCGCACTGTGCTGAACCAGTATAACATCGAAGCAGCGTAACAAACCCTTGCTTGTCCCCTCCCACGCATTGTGGGAGGGGATAAGAGCAGGCAGTGTGAGCACTTGCGAAACTTCCCCTGTGAATAAGATGACACTTGCACAACGACTTCGGCAGGAATAGGCTACGCCACAGCTTACGGTAGGCTCGAGACACTTCGTCATTGAGCATTTCGGGGATTCCGAAAGCGTCACGGATAAAGTCTACCGCCCCAGGGGGGTATCGATCCACCAGGGTCCACGCCCATGACGCTTCCTATGACCTCCTGACAAAGACCCACCATTCCGCCATCAGCAACGCCAGTAGCGCGAGGGCGATAGGCTTCCACAGGTCGCGCAGGGTGGTGAGCGTGTTCTGCGCCGCCACCGTTTTACCGCCGAGTTCGATGCGCGTGCGCGGGCGGATGTCGGACTCGTCGCTGTGCATCAGGTTCGCTGCGATGCGCAGCTGTGTTTTTTTGCCCTGCACGGTATGCAGCCCGACGCGCTCCAGACCAGGGATTACCACTGCGCCGTCATTCACAGGATAGGTGCGTGTCTGCCCATTGGGGTCGCGCACGGACAGCTCGGTTTCCGAGGGGTCTACAGCGAGGCTGAAGGGGACGCCTGTACGCACAGTGAGGTCGGTTGCGCTTCCCTGCTCGCCCACTGCCCAGCGCAACAGGTTCGCGATAAAGATGGGGAACGCAGGTTGCAGCGGGAAGTCCGACTCCATTAAGTTCCAGCCGACGCCAATCCAGCGACGATTCTGATGTTCGCCTGCCACAATCAAGGGGGTCTGCTGGCTCTCGGCGAGGATTTTCGCCCAGGAGGCGGGCTTAAGGCGCGGCGCGTTGTCAATCAGCAGGTTGCCCAGCTCCAGATAGCGCATCAGCGGATGTTCGCGCTCCCACACGGCGATTCGCGGGGCGCGCACCACTTGCCCCAGCTCGGCAATCGGACCGCCCTTTGCTCGGATTACCATCACGGCGCGCGCTTTCACAGGCACAGGCGCAGTTTTGTCAAAGATAATCAGATCAAATTCGCCCCCGCCCACGCGCTCGCCCCGCTCGCTTTCGGGCACGGTCGGGGCTTTGCTGAGTTGCACATTCGGCTCAAGGGCAAGGGCGCGCTCCAGAAAAAAGTTGCCCTCGCCCACAAGCAGCACACGAATCGGTTTTTGTGTGACCCCCACGCGAAAAACGGCGTTGTCGGAGGCGAGGGTGTCGTCGACCTTCAGGCGGGCTTCCAGCGGCTCCTGCAGCTGGCGTGCGGTCAGCGTCTGCCCCACCGTTTTGCCCGCTTCTACCGTGATCGAGCGGGCGTCGAGGAGCTTCCCGCTCGAGTAGAACTCCAGTATTGCCGACTTACTCTGGCTGCCGAAGTTGCGCACACCCACGAACCACTCGAACCCACCGCTGCGCTCCTGCACATCCATCGCGGTAACCGCGAGGTTCTCGCTGCTGCTGCCCAGCGATTCGAAAATCAGCTTCGCGTTGCCTGCCGAGAAGTCGCTCACAGGTGGAAATGCGCCGTCGGAAAGGAGTACGATTCGGCTCTCGCCCGATTTGCCCACCAGCGCGGCGGCGAGGCGCAACGCCTCGTCTAAGTTGCCCGCTGCATCGGTGGGCTGGATCTGGTCAATTGCGCTCAGGAGTTTCTGCTTGTCACTGGTCAGGGGCGACAGCACGCGCACCTGTGCGCCTGATTCGATAATCGCGAGTTGCTCGCCGGGGTTCAGCTCCTGCACGAATCGGCGCAGGCGGTTTTTCGCCGCGTCGAGGCGCGTGGGGGAGGTGTCGGTTGCGCTCATGCTTGCGGAGTTGTCCACCACAATCACCGACTGACCCGGCAGCCCTTTCGCCTGAATCATCGGGCGGGCGAGCGCGGTCAGCAACAGCAACGCGGCGAGCAACTGCAGAAACAGCAACAGGTTCGGACGCAGTTTCTGGAACAGCGCATTCGCCCGCACATCGGTGGTAATCGCGGGGAACAGGAACTTCGCGGGTACGCGCACCTCGCGCCGCCGTACCTTCAGCAGGTACAGCAGAATGATGAACCCTGCCACCGGCAGAAACCAGAGCAATACCCCCAGCGACTGGAACTGCATACCCTAATTTTACCGCACCCAGCCCAAGCGGTCGGTGATGTTCAGAATCGTCACCACCGTCAGAATCTGCCCGAGATCGAGCCGATTCACTTCGGCAAGGTAGATTACATCGCCTTCGCGGATGGGAGGGTTGCCTGCGAGGTTCGCTCGCTTGAGGAACTGCTGATAAGGCACGCGGAGCCGCTGTATCGTGTCGCCTTCCATACGCAAAATCGTGACGCTGGAGGTGATGGCGCGTGCGCTCATACCCCCCGCCTGCGCAATCGCGTCGGAGAGCAAGAACGGTTTGCCCTCCGGGATGGGATAGTATCCGGCACGGGCAACTTGACCTACGATGGCGTAGCGCTGAAGATTCTGAGGAATGACAATCACATCGCCGTCCTGTAAGGCTGGGTTCGCGCTCTCGTGGGTGTCGCCCTGCACGGTGGCACGGTAGAGGTCAAACGGGATAATCACGCCCCGTCGGTCGATAAAAGCGCGTTTTAGGGCAGCCTGTTCCGTGACGCCCTCTGCCTCTGCGACTGCCTGCAGAGCGCGTGTCCCGGCGTCAAGGTCGTAGTTGCCTGGTTTCTTAACCTCGCCGACGATGGCTACCCGAATCGCGGGTTTTTGCTGAATGCTCAGCAGGTCGCCCGGTTGCAACAAATAGTTTGTGCGCTGATCGCCACGATGTAGCAGGGCGGGCAAGTCCACGGGCAGTGTCTGGTCACCGCGTACCAGGGTCGCTACGGTGCGTTCGGGCAAGATTTTTAGCCCCTCGGCGGCGGCTACAGCTTCCGCCACACGCCAGTTCGGTCGGATGGGGTACGCGCCCGGTCGATTCACCTGACCCTCCACGAACACCAGCAACGGACGCGCCTCTTTGAGCGAGACGAACACTTCGGGATTGCGCAAGCGCTTGCTGAGATGCTCACGCAGGGTATCGCCCAGCTGATTCAGCGTTAGCCCGCGCACGGGTAGTTCACCTACGCCTGGGAACACCACACGCCCGCTTGGGGGCACGGTAAATTCCCCACTGAACTGCTCATGGCGCAACACCTTCACAGTCAACACATCGCCTGTATCGAGGGTATAGTCATCGTTGGGCTGTGCGATGGCTCCCCCCAGAGCGAGCCATACCGTCATTATGCAGAGCCATCGTGCTTTCATCGCACTTCCTCCTCCACCAGAATCACGCCCACCAGTCGGTCGCCGGTCTGCGCCAGCATCTGCAGGGTGGCTGCATCTAAGCGGTACCCTTTGGGGGCAATCAGGATGAGCCGCTCGGCGTCGGGCATCGTGGGTGTGTCGGGCGAGGCAGTGTAGATACGCAACGCGCCGTTGGTGTAAGCGGTCGCGGGCAGATTCGTCTCGATGGGCGGCTCGTTTTCGGGGGTCTGCAGTGCGGCGGCGACCTGTTGCGCCACTGAGAGCGCCTGTGGCGTCAGGGGCAAGGCAAGTGCCCGGTGCCACGCCTCGCCGCCACCCAGCGCGCGCAGTTGCCATCCAATCAGCTGCGCTTGCGTGGGTGTCAGTAGCCCGCGCGTCTCCGCCAATACAGGCGCGCCCAGCAGTCGCTCCACCTCCCAGCGGTTGCTCAGTCGGCGTGTGCGCCACGCTGCCGCCAGTGCGCCCAGGATGCCCGCCATCAGACCGAACACGATGCCCAGCCCCGTCGTCATCACCGGGCGGGGATAAACCTGACGGTCGGGCAACGCGGGCGGCTGCAATAAAACCGGCGAGATTTTGCCCACCAGTTGCTGCGCGCGTGCCTGCTCATATGCGCGCACCTTCTCCGTCCAGAGGGTAAGCGCAGCCTCGTACTGGCGTTTCAAGTCAGCGTACTCTGCCATTAGGTCGGGCGTGCGCCCAAACAGTTGCTCGAACTGCGCCTGTTGACGCCCCAGAATCGCCATCGCCGCGCGCACGCCGTTCAGCTCGCTTTCCGCCGTGAACAGCGCACGCATCATGTCCAGATAGACCGGGTTCACGCTCTCCTGCCTGGAGAGGGTCAGGAACTGTTTATCGACCGCTTGCGCCAGCAAGTTCGCGCGCTCTTGCTTCGCCTGCGCGATGCGCTGCTCCACGATTTTGACTTCCGGCGCGTCGGGCTGGAACTCTTCCAGTAGCCCGCTGCGCTCTATCTCCAGTTCCGCAATCTTGCTATTGAGCTGTTGCACTTCGGGCGGGATGGCGAGGTTGCGCGTCGCCTCGTAGAATTTAGGCTCGCGCTGGATCTGGCGACGGAGCGCGTTCGCCTGTTGTTCCAGAGCGACACGCCGTTGCTCTTGCTGGCGCACTTGCTCCAGCAGCTCGGCGTACTTCTCCACACTTTTTGCAAGTTGCTCTTCAGGCGCGACCAGTCGTTTCTGTTTCAGGAAACTCGTCATCTGCCGGCTGGCGTTACGCAGAGCGCTCTCCTGCGTTTGCAACTCGCGGCTGAGCTTCTCGACCAGCGCGGAAGGGTTCTGCTCGTACAAGGTGCGCACCTGTTTCAGATACGCCTGCGCCCACAGGTCTGCGAGTCGCTGTGCGCCTTCCGGGGTGGAGTCGGCGGCAGTCATCAGCACGACGTTTGTACTGCGCAGCGCGCTCGCGCGGAATCGCTGCTCGAAATCACGGTAAGGTTCTTGTATACCCGCCTGTTGCTGTACTTGTTCCAGTAAAGGGCGCGAGAGCAACACTTCCACCTGAGTGTTCAGGTCGGGGCTGCCCCCACCCAGCAGAGAAGCCAGCCCACCTACGGCGCCGACCATCACCCCTGCAGGT
>JAOAFW010000106.1 GCA_026416065.1 Fimbriimonadales bacterium | reverse complement strand
CTGGGGCGGCGTGGGGATGCTCATCGACCTGCAGGGCGATGATGTACGGGAGGGTATCTGGTACGTACAGGGCGCAGGAGCGCACTTTGCCATCGGTTATCTGGAAGACCGGCTTGGCAGCGACCGCTACCTTGCCTCAATGAACATGGCGATGGGCGCGGGACACGATTTCTCAATTGGCTACCTCATCGACTTTGAGGGCAACGATGAATATAATGCGCCCAGCCTCGCGCTCGGCGGCGCGAACGCGAACGGGATTGGAGTGTTCGTTGACCTGATAGGGGATGACCTGTATCAGACACGGCGTAACGAAGCCAACTTCGGCAGGGCGAACCCCATCGGCAGAGGCACACTGCGCGAACGAGGCTTCGCGCTGGGGCTGTTCTTAGACACGGGGGGCAGCGACTCCTATCCCCCAAATGTCGAGTTCGCAGGCAACACGCGCAACTGGATTATCTGGGCAATCCAGAACGAGCGTCCTAACGAAAGCCAGTTAGGGTTGGGGATGGACAAGTGAGGGAGCGTTATCCTGCTTGAAGGGTTCGCAACGCTTCCTGTACTACGGAATCATCTACCTTTACTTTCAGCACGCGCTCCAGACTTTTTCGCTTGAGCGCGGTGCGGAAACAGTCGGGATGGGGACACAGGTACGCACCGCGTCCGGGCAGACACTGTTCAGGATCGAAGCGCACTTGATGTGAAGGGGGAATGCGGGCAAAACGGAGCAGTTCGGATTTAGGGGCGGTGCGCCGACATGCAGCGCACCGCCGAACAGGCTCATGCCGACTTCTCTTTCTCGGCTTTGGCAATTTCCTCCTCCGAGCGCACTTCCAGTTTCCAGCCCGTGAGCTGCTCAGCAAGGCGCACATTCACACCGCCGCGACCTACTGCCTGTCGGAGCTGGTTGTTCGGCACAACCACCAGCGCACTCTTGTTCGCCTTGTCCAAAATCACACGGTTCACCCGCGCAGGGTTCAGCGCGTCGCGAATGAACTGCACGGGGTCACTGCTCCACTCGATGATATCGATATGTTCACCAAACAGTTCGTTCGTGATGGCTTGCACGCGCATGCCTCGCTGTCCCAGACATGCGCCGACCGCGTCGATAAGCGGGTTTTTCGAGTGGACGGCGATTTTGGTGCGTTCACCGGGTTCACGGGCGATGGCTTTAACTTCAACATCGCCACTGGCGACTTCGGGGGCTTCTTGTGCCAGCAACCGCGCCACCAGCAACGGCTCCGTGCGTGAGGCAATTACTTTCATATCCCGCAAGCGTGGCTCGCGTCCGCGCTCCGCTTGCGGAATCTTCACTTCCAGCACCAGTACCTTGAGTGGCTGCCCAATTTCGTAAGTATCACGCGGGCTCTGGTGCTTCTCGGGCAGTACCACCTCGATACGACCATAAGAGAGCAGGACTTTGGGACCGATAAACCGTTCGATGCGGGCAGTAATCACATCGCCGACGCTGGCGTTGAGTTCTTTCAGAGCATGCTCGCGTTCCAGTTCCCGCAGTCGCTGGGTCAGTACCTGAAATGCGTTCTGTACGGCGATGCGTCCGAACTCCTCGATAGACGCCTCCATCTGCACGGTGTCGCCTACTTCCAGCGCGGGGTTCAACTTCTGCGCCTCTTCCAGCGCAATCTGTGTACTGTCGTCGGTCACGACGCCCACAACCTCTTTCTCGATAAAAATGCGGAAACAGTTCGATCTATCGGGTGTGAACTTTGCATGCACCCGCGCGTTCTGGGGCAGGTGCATCTGCTTACGGTAGGCGTTCGCGAACGCGCTTTCCAGGGTTGCCAGCAGGTCGGCGTAGGGAATCCCACGCTCGCGCTCCAGCTGCTTCAATACCTCCACAATTTCGTTGCATAGCATCGTGCATACCC
>JAOAFW010000077.1 GCA_026416065.1 Fimbriimonadales bacterium | reverse complement strand
GGCAGCGTCAGATGTGTATAAGAGACAGTGCGTATGTAGCGTCGGCGTCCCCGCCGACGATTCGTCGCGTTTCCTTCTACGCCGCGAGTCGCTACAGCGCCTCGCGCGCCACGCGATTGTCAGGGTCAAATTCCAACACTTGCTGATAGTGCGCTTTTGCCTGCTCTGCGTAGCCCAGTTCATAATAGGCAATCGCGAGATTGATGTGCGCCTCCACATAGCGCGGGTTGATGCGCACGGCGGTAATGAACTGATCAATTGCTTCCTCGTCGCGTCCGAGTGCGGTCAGCACGACGCCGAGGCGATTGCGCACATCGGCGTAATTTGGGCGGGCGTTGAGTACATGGCGGAAGCATGCTTCTGCGGTTTGCAGGTCGCCTCGCTGGTACGCCTCGTCGCCCCAGCGGATATATTCTGCATAGTTGTCTTCAACGGTATGCAGCAGTTTCTCCAGTTCCTGCCGCGCCTGGAGCACATGCGCGTTGCGGTAGAGCTGGAGTGCCTGCTCCATATCCGCCGGGTTCACGCCTATCTGAACCGCCCAGCGTTGAATAGTTTCAATCCCTTTGTCGCGCTGACCCTGTGCATACTCTGTCAGCCCGATGAGAAACCATGCTCGCGCGAAGGTGGGGTTGACTCGCGTTGCTTGCTGAAGCGCGTTCAAGGCGTGCTCGTACTGTCCCTGTTTGTACGCGGCATAGCCTACCTGAAACCACCAGTCGGCGTACTGGGGAGCGTAGTCTGTCGCCATCGTGAAGTAGTTATAGGCGCGTTCCCAATCGCCCTGAT
Organism: Fimbriimonadales bacterium; assembly: GCA_026416065.1. Taxonomy (GTDB): domain Bacteria; phylum Armatimonadota; class Fimbriimonadia; order Fimbriimonadales; family GBS-DC; genus GBS-DC. The sequence continues at coordinate 2,150 of JAOAFW010000077.1, read as the reverse complement.
TGATGCGCTTGTAGCCCACCTTAGCGTAGGACTCTGCCAGATAAGCCCGCGCTAGCTTCTGCAACGTTGGGTCATCAGTCTCCTTCAGGGCGCGTTCAAAAAGTGGGATGGCATCGCTGTAGCGCTCTTCCTCGTAGCAGCTCAGCGCCTCATCGTAGGTCGGGTTCTTGCCTAAACCCATAAACCGCTGTAGTGAAGCCATAGGTCGTGTCCTCCAACGAGACATTATCGGAAAAAGAGACAGGAAGATTTACCTGCCCCAAGTCTTGTTTTGGCACGAAAGTTGCTGCATGGCTCCGATAGTGCATTCGTTGAAAGAGAGCGTTGTATGGCTTGGTTATCTTTGAGGACAAAGCGAAAGGAAGTTTTTGTTGAGAGGAGATGTACTTCAGGGCGGGTGTTCCCCGCCCTGTTTCAATTTTTGTCCGCTTGTTTCGGATATCCCAGCAGCGGACGTGCCAGATTAACAGGGAAACGGCGTGCTACTTGCTCGTAGCGAGCGGCGGACTCTTCGTACCGCTTGCGCTCCACCGCAATCCGATTTTCGCTGCCGGTAATCTCGTCCATCAGGCGCACAATGAGCCAGTCGTTACGCAGCGCGGGGTCTTGCAACAGCTGCTGCGCCAGCGTGCTGGCAGTGTCGGGGTTCTGCTTCAATGCCTGCGTAAGAGTTTGCAACTTCTCCCGCTGCTGCTGGTTGACCTGTTGCGCGAGGCTCTCGAGGCGCGGAATCAGGTTCTCCTTTCGCGCCAGCACGTTCTGGAGCTGCGATTGTTTGAGCTGAACTTCCGACCATGCCTGGCTCAGCACGCGCTGGCTATAAATCAAGTTCATCACAAACAACGCGGCGCACACAACAACCACGATCAGCGCGGTGCGTCGCTGCTGGGCACGGCGCTCGCGCTCCTGTTCCACACGACGCAGCGCCTCGCGCAGATGTTGCGGGTCGACGCCGATTTCCTCGGCGCTGGCTTCTAAGGTCTGGGCGTCGATTTTGCCCTCGTGTTCCTGTTGCAGGCGTACCGCCTCGCGAATCACTTCTTCCGCCTGTTCCGGGTTGAGTTTCTTCTCCTGCATTGCGTTCACCAGCTCCTTCCTGCACCGCCGCCGCCCGACTCGCCCCCGCCGAAATCGCTGCTGCTGGACGACCAGCTGGAGGAGTTGTCGTCATCACGGGTGCTGGATGACCAGTTGCGGGAGGGACTGCTGGAATCGTCCACAGAGGCAAACCAGCTCCTTCCTGCACCGCCGCCACCGGAACTACCGCCCCCGAACCCACCCCCCGATGACCAGCCGCCTCCCGATGAGCCGCCGCCCCGAGTCCAACCCCCGAACCCGCCGCCGACGAACCAGTCATCGTCGCGGCGGCGCGAACGGCGAGAGTATTCCCAGTCGTAATCGATGCGCTCCAGACGAGGCAACCTGCGCTCTTTCTCGCGGCGATAGTCGCAGCGCGGGTTCTCGCACCGGTACGATACTACTTCCAGCCCGCTGTGTGCATAAGTCGCCGGCTTCACCACGCGCGCTGTCTCGCGCAGAGTGTAGCCCTTGCACTGGGGACACTTGCGATAGGAATTGAGTAGCGCGACTTTCGGGAAAATCTCCATCACATTGCACGCTTCACAGCGCCATACCAGATAGTTAACGCTGCCGAGTTGCTCCTCTGTGCGTTGCAGTTCGTTCAGGTAGGCGTCGTCTGCTTGCTCGTCCACCAGACTCATCGGTTGTTGACAGTTGGGGCATTTCGGCGGTCGCTCGCGCAGCAGATAAGCCAGCAATCCGATAACGCCGACGCCTACCAGTATCAAGCCGCCCGCTGGAAAGGCTGGCAGCGGCATCGGCTGAGCAGGCACATTATCCCGAGTGGGAGTGGCGCGCACATCAGGCGCAGTGGCGGGAGTCGGCTCATACGCGGCTGACACCTGCGCACTACGGATACGCTCTGCGATTGCCTCTACCCCGCCCATAACGCCGCCGGGAATATCGCCTTGCCGAAAGCGCGGTACAACCGCGGTGTCCAGAATCTCTCCAGCAACCGCGTCGGGGATAATCGCTTCCATCCCGTAGCCCGTTTCTATCTCCACACGCCGGTCGCCCAGCGAGACCAGCATCAGCACGCCATTGTCGCTGTCTCTTATACACATCTGACG
>JAOAFW010000052.1 GCA_026416065.1 Fimbriimonadales bacterium | reverse complement strand
GTTCCCGCCTGGTCTTTGCGCTGCGCCAGGTCGGGCTGCAGGCGGTACGGGTCGGTCACGATGCCCAAGATACCGCCGAAGGTTTCCAGCCCGCTGCCCGTGGGGATGGTAATCTGGCAAGGGATGTAAATCACATCGCCTACCAGCACGGGATTCGCCTGCACCTGTTGCCCCAGAAACACAGCGTACCAGCGCAGGTTGTTCCAGTTGCCTGGCACAGTCTCGGGGTCTATCCAGAGAGGCGCAGTACCGCCGATGTTTACCAGCACCGGCTGTGTCAGGCTCAGCACGTTCTCGATGAGGTTGACCTGCCCACCGCCGCCCGACTGCGCAAAGCTGGTGATTCGTATCTGCCCTGTGTTGACATCGACCTTGATGTCCGGATTCGGACTGTTGGGCGAGTAAGTGAGCGTGGAGGTGACGTTCGTGTTGGGGTTGGATCCTGAACGCCCGTAGTCGCGTTGTGAAATGCGGATATCGCCTGTAGCAGCAATTGGTGCGCCCAGCTCGATGGTAAACTGCTCTGGCTCCGCGTCAAGAGCCACCAGCACGGTGTAGGGGAATCCGAACGGTCCCACTCGCGCCTGCCCTTCTGCTACAGCGTAGACCGCACCATCATAATAAATCGGCGCACCTTTGAAAGTGAAGTTCATCCACTGGCGTTGCGGTTCCGCATTGGCGTTAGGCGCAAAATCGTGGCTGAATCGCAGGAACCGCCCCACAAATCGCATGAAGTACTCATTCGGCTCGCGGTATACATTCGTCGGCGGTACGATGACCGGGTCAGTGCGCTGCGGACCGGGCACTATCTGCTGATACCCGCCATGCGATTGCCAGCGCCAGAGCAGTTTCGTTCCGCCACGGGTCTGCTGCTGCGTAGGCGGCAACTGCTCCTGCAACGCGATGATATTGCCGCTTGCGCTGTTGGCGTCGGTTGCGTCCGTACCGGTGGAGATATACAGTACGCCATTAGGCGCAAGGGTGAAGCCGCGCAGCTTCTGCGGGGGCACAGCTGTCGTGTCGGAGTAGGCGGGCAAGTTCGCGAAGGTGCGGAACATCAGATTGAAATTACTCGCGTAAGCCCAATCGATGTAGTAGTCGATCACGAAGGTGTAGCCTGCAATTGGGCCGTTGTAGACAACGCGCCCTTGCTCTGCAGGCGGATTGAAGATACACTGCGTGGTGATGTCCTCTATCGCGCCTGAAGCGTCATTGATACGGTAGACTCGCGGGTGGAGCGGGTTATTAATGCCGTCTTCGGGCACGTAGTAGCGTCCGCGTCCGGTCATGCGCGAGCGCAGATAGTTCTGATAGATGCCTGCGGTGTTGATCGCGGGAGTCAGCACTTCACCCTTGGCGCCGAGCCAGAACGCCTGCACGCCTTCGAGGGACTGCGTGCCAGTACCGCCGATGTCGCGGTTCACGCCGAAATAGACCATAATATCGTTGCCGCCGCCCTGCCCATAGTTCGGTACATAGCCCGCCACGGGGGGCAGCAGCCAGTTGCCGGCGTTGCCCGTGCGCGGCTGGAACCACTCACTGGGGAACACTCCCTGACTGCGTACCACTTGCGGCGGGTTGCTCAACAACACGGCGTAGAAGCCTGCCGAGCCCTGAGAGCCTGCCTGATGGAAGGACGGAACCAGCAGTAAGGTGTTGTCAATCAGGATGGGTGCAGGGATCTGTCCGTCGGCGGTATTGGGCGTGGACGCGGCGGGCGCGGGCGAGCTTACTGTCCACACCTGTTGCCCCACCTGCGGGATGCGCCCCTGCGCGTCGCGCGGTAGCGCCCAGTAGCCCCGCACTTCTGTACCCACCACCACAACAACCTGCAAGCCCTGCTGGGTTTCCACCACCACCGGCGGCGAGGATTGACCGCCCAGGCTCGCTTCCCAGACCAAATCGAAACTTTCGCCTTGCTCCAGATCGAGTTTGCCGTCGTCAGTGCGTCCATCACCGTCCAGGTCCCGTTTCGGCACGGCGTCGTAGCACAGAAGCTTGTTCCCACTCACGACGAACACCAGCCCGCCATAAATCACGGGGGTTCCGTTCTGCAGGTTGTAAGTGGTGTTGCGGTCGCGCCAGCGCACGGCTAACGGCGCGCTGTACTGGTCAGCGATGGCGTTCGCGCGGCGCTGATTGAAAGCGTCGCTACTCCCTGCACCCGCCCAGCGGATAATGTTGTAAGCGAACTTGAGTTCCAAATCGGGCACCGCTTCGAGGCGAAACTCCCGTGCCTGAGGTGGCACAGAACCGTTGTCGCGTACCATCGGCGCGTTGAGAGCGGCAGCGATGCCCGCTGCGCTCACGATAATCCGCCCCGAGCCATAGGTCGCTGCGGCAATCACGGGGGTACTGGCGTTCACCGCCGTGACAATCTGCAGCACAGGTAAATTTGCGCTGGTGTCAAGTGCACCGCCGCCAAATCCGCGCCCACGCAAGCCCAAGTTAGCAACCTCGCCCGGCGTGAGCGTATAGTAGCCGCGCAACAGGGGATGATTCAGATTCACGATGTTAATCGCACTTCGGTTGGCAACGGGTGTCACACGCGGGAACCAGAGTTCGCCCGACGCGCCCTGTTGCGGATAGTCCACCCAGAGCGTGCCGCCCCCATCCACAAAACGGCGCAGCTTCTCACGGATTTCGGCGGTCATCCCACCCCAGCTCGTGCGGCTGAGGAGCAGAATTTGGTAGCGCGCGAGCTGGCTATCGCTCAGACGGCTCACATCCACCAGCCAGTAGGCGGCTTGATTGCGCGTTGTGCCCGCCTGAGCATACGGATTGCGGAACACCAGACCCAGCGGCTTGAGGTCCGTGCGCCGATCCATCGCGTAGAAGGTATACACGTCGCGCCAGAGGTTGTCGCTGGTGCTGAACGCGACCACGCCCGCGTTAATCGTCACGGTGCGCGGTTCATAACCGCGTCCGTCCGCCAGCGCACTGTGCGCCGTGAGACTTATCGCGCCTACCAGAATCCACTGCATCCATTTCATAGCTTGTGCCTCCGCCTTACGGTCGGATATCGCCTGCATAAATCGGTTTTGGACACACGGGCAGCCTCGGGATGGGCGGCAACAACCTGCCCGGGTGCTGACCCGATGGGTCTTGGGTGTTATCATACGCCACACGCCCCACAAGGTTCGGATTGCGGAACACGGGGTCATGGCGCATAAACAGGTTCACCGCGTACTGTTGCGCCGCGTCGTGGAAATGGGTCTGGTGCTGAAGCGGTATTTCGAAGTTCGAGTTGCCGTAGCGTTTCGGAATCCAGCCCCACTTGCGCAGCCACTCGGTCTGGTCGCCCAGCGGCGCGGTGAAGTTTTCGGCTATTGCGCCTACAATCGTAATCTTGATGTCCAGCGGTTCGCCATAGAAGGGGAACTCCGGCGACGCCACACCCGCAGGGCGCACGCCGCGCCTCGTGAAGTTCTCACGCGTGTCCTGCGGATCGGTGTTGAACCAGTAGCCCGGAATCACGAAGAAGCTGCCTTCCTGCGCGAACAGCGCGGCTTCGATGCGGATGTCCAGCGGTTGAATCGCCGCCGCGCTCAATCGGTAGGGCGTATTATCCGTCGGCAGCTGGAAGTTGCCCAGATTCGCGATGGGCTGCAGTTGCAGCTGGAGCAGGTTCGGAATCCCCGGTTCGGGCGCGAACCCATAGTTCGATCCGGCAGGCGGCGGGGTCAGCGGGAACGCAATCTTCTCGTAGTTCGGGTGCACCTGCAACGTGCTGCGCCCCAGCGGATACATCACAGCCGGGAAGCCCGGAATGTTGAATCGATAGAAGGGGTCTGTGAACTCCGAGGGATTCACCAGTAGGTTGATGAACGAGCCGGCACCACTGGCGGCGTGGCGCAGATAGAGCCTTAGCCCGCCGAAGTTGCCCGTGTATTGCGTCGCATCTGCCCCGAAGCTGAACAGCAGACGCATCGGCTGGTCAGGCAGCACCTCGAAGAAGTAGGGCGCCTCGAAATTCGTGGGGTCGCCCTGCGCCATCGCGGGACTATCGAAAGTGCGCTGCAGGAACTGCGTGGTGTTCACGCACACATAGTCCTTCGCGATAACCGCCAGCGCGGAGCGTGAATCGCCCTTGACGATGTTGCCCTCAATATACGCGGTGCCGTTCGTTACAATAATTATCTGCCTGCCTGAGGGGATTCGCCCCTTGATACGCACGTTGCCTTCCGCATAAATCACGCCGTTGAAAGGTACATCGAAGCTGCGGTCGCCCTGCGTGATTTCGTTTGTGAGCGTCGGGTCGTTCGGGTTGGTCGGGTTGCGGAAGAAGAAGTTCATCGTTTTGATGTTGGTGGGCGCACCCGTGATGGGGCTGTACCACACATCGCGCGGCTCCGCCTGATTGCGTGTGATGCGGAAGCCCTGCGCGCGGATGCCGCCGTTCGCATCCAGCATCTCCACCAGTTCGATGAACGCGCCGGGCGGCTCGTAGAACGGACCATTCCAGAAGCGCGACTTGCCGGGATTCACCCAGTCGCCGCGCAGGGTGTAGCCGCCCAGAAAACCGCGGCTCTCCTGCTGGATGT
>JAOAFW010000028.1 GCA_026416065.1 Fimbriimonadales bacterium | reverse complement strand
AAGAGACAGCATGTACATTGGGGTCGTCCACCATTTGGTATACGCGCATCACCACCGCAGGCAAACTGGGCAAATCCTGCATGCGGGTAATCAGTTCATCCGCCGATTGAAACGTCCGTGTGAGCGTCGTTGGCATCGCAGTTCCTCCACAGAGGGGTTGTACCACAAACGCGAGGTGAATTCACATCGAGGTATACTGTTAGGGGAGATGAGATAGGCATGCCGAACACGATTGAGGGGATACTGCGCGAGATTCTGGAGCAATATCCTGACCTATCAGAGCGTCGTGTACGGGTTCAGGTGCTGGAAGAGGAGACTGCGCCGCGCACGATGCTGGAATATCTGGGCGACTGGGTCGGCTCAGTGAACCTACCTGAAGCACCGCCGTCCGACGAGGTAGAGCGAGTTGTTGCGGAAGCCATTTACCAGAAACTGACTGCTAAAAAACCATGATTCTCTGTGATACTGGCGCAATTATCGCAACACTCAACGCTTCCGACCGCCAGCACGCACGCTGCGTACAAGCGTTGAACCAGATAACGCCTGCCCCGTTTCTCATGACTCAAGCGTGCTTCACCGAGACGATGTATTTTCTATTCAAAGTGGGCGGCGCGCCGCTTCAAGAGCGCCTCTGGATGCTCTGGGAGACAGGCAAACTGCGCTTGTATGAACTTTCTAACGACGAAATGGCGCGTGTCCGAGTGTTGATGCAAAAGTATCAAGATGTCCCGATGGACTATGCGGATGCCACGATTGTCGCAGTCGCCGAGTCTACGGGCATACATACACTGTTTACCATCGATTCGGAGTTCTACATCTACCGCATCTATGACACCGAGGCGTTCCAGATAATTCCTCCCTAAGGTACAATCATGCTATGGCGCAGCGTGTGGCGTACTGGTTCGCCTTTGAGGCGTCGCACTTTTATCGCCTGCCCCACCTTAGTGACGATGAGAACGCACGACAGTTTGGCAAAGCGTCGCGTCATCATGGGCACAACTACCGGGTGCAGGTGGTTTACAGTTCCCAGCCCCACGACCCACCGAGCTACTTTGAGCAGCTCGCTCAAGCCACACGCCAACGCATTGATGCACAGTTCGACCACCGGTGCATCAACCTCGAGCATCCCGCGTTCCAGAACCAGCTGCCCACGACGGAGAATCTCGCTCTCTATCTCTGGCACGACTTGCGTGCGGGATTGAGCGCACCTGTAGCCGAAGTGAGCGTCCACGAGTCGGAAACGCTCTCTTCGCAATACGCGGGTGAAGAAGCGATTAATCAGGACGGCGAACCCCGCCCGGTCGTCGCGATGACGCGCATCTACACCTTCTCTGCTGCCCACCGGTTGTATAACCCCCAGCTGAGCGAAGAGGAAAACTGCGCCATTTACGGCAAGTGCGCTAATCCCTACGGGCACGGGCACGACTACCGACTCGAAATCACCGTGAAGGGTGTCCCAGACCCCGTCACGGGGATGGTGATGAACCTGACCGAGTTAGACGCGCTGGTCAAAAGCGAGGTACTGACACACTTAGACCACAAGTTTCTCAACGAGGAGACCCCGCCGTTCGACCAACTCCCGCCCACTTCGGAGAATCTCGTGGCGTTTATTGTGGAGCGACTGCGTCCCCATCTGCAGGGCGGAGCGTATTTGGCGAGTGTGCGCCTGTGGGAGACACCGCGCAGCTACTTCGAGTGGAACGCGAACTGAGGCGCGATTCGAGGCAGGACTTTACGCGATTGGCTTGAAACCAAGACTCACTATGCATACGCTGCTTGGCTGGGGCGTTTCGTTAATCGCGTTGACGCTGATGTTGTTGGGCGCGACGCGGGCGGCTCAAGACGCGCCCGCGCCCAGGTCCGATGAACTGCCTAAAACGCGGGGCGATTGTCAAACCTGCCACCCCAACGAAGCCCGCGACTGGGCGGAATCGCGCCATGCCGCCGCTTGGGAAAGCGAGACCTTTGGGCAGACCTCGCGCAACCGCACGCTTAAGATGTGCCTGCCCTGCCATGCGCCCGAACCCATCCTCGTCAAGGGCTTTGAAGAGCATCCCGCCCTGCGTGAAGCCGACCGCGCCCATGGCATCGACTGTATCAGCTGCCACCAGGATGCCAACGGCGCGTATCACGGTACGCTCGGCACCAAAACGGAAGCCCACGCCACCGTGAAAAACGAAAAGTTCGGTACCGTCGATATGTGCGCCACATGCCACGAAATTTTCGGCACCGTCGACTGGTACAAGCAAAGCGAGTGGGGCAAAGACCCCAACGGCTGCGTAAACTGCCATATGCCGGTGGTGGAGCGCCCGATAGCGACGGGCAACGGCTTGCCCGCTCGCAAAGCGCGTGTGCATAAGTTCGAAGGCGCAACGCCCGCCATGTTCCAGAAAGGGGTCAAAATGGCGCACGAGCGACGCGACGACCACCTGCAAATCAAAATGGAGAGCGTCGAGGTGGGACACACGGTACCCACCGGACCCGAGTATGTGGTGGTCATCGTGGAGGCGCGGTTCATCAAGGGCGATACGGAAGTGGGCAAACACCAGACTCTGCTGGCGGATAATGTGGCGATCGATGGCAACGATACGCGCCTGAAGCCGGGCGAGCGGCGGGTGATTCGCGCCCCCATCCCAAACGGCGCGACGGAAGCACTCGTGCGCGTGCTGCACAAGCGCAACCGCGAACTGCCCGACGACCAGGCGCGTGTGCTGTATGAAGCAAAAGTCAACTTATAACCGCACACGGATGGAAACACTTTCTGGTCTGGGTAGGCGAGCGCGTAGTGGCTGTTATGGTCGCAGTGCGCTCCAGCGAGAATGGGTTTTGCGCGTTGCTCTGATTAGCTGGCTACTGGGAAGCGTGTTCAGCCCTACTTTTGCCGACCGCCTGATTGAAATCCCCACAGGCAAGCTCATCTATCCTGAACGGCTGGCTCTGGAGGCGGGGTTCCTCGCAGGCAAGCCGGAGCGCGAGCGCGTGTGGATGAGCTTCCGGGTGGGCGGCTTGCTGGAGCTGCAGGGCGCACGCACGGGGTTCGACAACCGCCTCGAGGTGTATGGGGCGCAATACAGCCTGTATCCCGAGATACCGGGCTATGCGCCGGGCGTGTCTGTGGGCGTTTCGGATTTGTTTGACCGCACGGCGCAAGGCAGAGGCTACTATCTGGCGATTTCTTATGGCATCGCTGCGCTGGGCGAGACGCCGTTAGACCACGACCTGCGCGTTCATCTGGGATTCGGTTGGGAGGGGATGCCCAACTTCTTCATCGGCTTCGATGTGCCCCTGACGAACCAGATTTTTCTGCGGGCAGAGCACACAGGCAAGCAGATTAACGCCGCACTGGCATGGCGTCCCAATCCGCAGACGGAGCTGCGCGGCTCGGTGATACGCGGGCGCACGAATTGGAGTATCATGATTCGAGTATGGGAGGAGTGATTCAGGGGCAGATGGCGCGTGTGCGCTGGTTTGAGTTCGCGCCTGTGTCGGGCTGGGCTCGCTGGAGCCACGCCCTGCTCTTACTGGGAGTGGTCGTGATGTTTGGGGTGGGATGGTATCTCACGCCGAACCCGGCGGGGCACGGAACCCATCAACAGTTGGGGTTGCCCCCCTGCACCATTCACTTCGTCACGGGGCGTCCGTGCCCTTCGTGTGGCTTGACGACCAGCGTGAGCGCTATCCTGCACGGGCAGCTCGCGCTGGCGTGGAAGGCGAATCCGATCGGCTTCCTGATTGTGGCTGTGGCGGTCGGCGTGGCGTTGAACAGCCTGCTGGCTCTGGTGTACGGGCGTACCCTGCGTTTCGACCTCAGTCGGTTCAACTGGGCGTTGATTGTATTGCTTTCGCTCTGGCTGCTCCACGGGGCTGTGCGCTTCATTTTAGCTTAGTCTCTCACTCGAACAGCTCCAGCTGGGGGGTGCGCTTTGCAGGTTCGCGCGGCTCGCGGCGGGAACGGCTGCTATGGCGTTTCAAGATCTCCTCACTAATGGCTTTGGCTTCCGGCGTACCGTATGCAGCGTGGAGCTTCTGTCGCGCGACCCGTGCTGCCACCTCGTGCTCCACAATCGGCGTGGGGTAAGCTACACCGATAACGCAGCCGCACTCGCGCTGCATTTCCAGTGGCATCCGGTACGGCTCGTGAATCCACGCGCCCGGCACGCGCTTGAGCTCGGGGACCCAGCGGCGAATGAACGCACCCGTCGGGTCCTGGTCATACGACTGCTTGACAACGTTGTAGATGCGGAACGCGCTGATGCCTGTACAACCCGATTGCATCTGAATCTGGCTCCAGTGGATGCCGGGTTCGTAGTCCACGTAGAGCCTCGCGAGGTGCAGCCCGACCTCGCGCCATGGCTGCCAGAGGTGGTAGCAGGCGAAAGCGGTGAGCATCGCGCGCATGCGGAAGTTAATCCACCCCGTGGCGTGCAACATACGCATACAGGCGTCCACGAACGGGTAGCCGGTGCGCCCCTGTGCCCATGCCTCGAACAGGACGGGGTCCACTTCGGTGCGCTCATTTGCCAGCGCGGGGTGCATCGGCTCGAACTCGATTTGGGGCAGACTCTCCAGTCGCTGGATGAAGTGGCTACGCCAGCTCAGGCGCGACTCAAACGCTTGCAAGGAGCGCAGCACGCCCCCTGCGTTGGGGTCGTCCTGTACCTGCTCGATGCGGCGACGGGTGGCTTGCACCACCTCACGCAGTGAGAGGACACCATACGCCAGGTAGGGCGACAGACGCGAACATGCGCTGGGCGCGGTCAGCGGCGACGAGAGCCCTCGCGCATAGCCACGCATACGATGGCTCAGAAAGCTGCGCAGCAACGCCAGCCCACGCGAGCGTCCCCCCAGCTGTGCGTCGGGACAATCGTCCTCGCTCACAGCAACGGGGAGGTTCTCCGAGCGCAGTGGGGGTATCTGGAGAGACTCTGGCTTGGGCACAAGCGGTTGACGCATTTCGGCTTCCCAATGGTCGCGCCAGCCCTCGCGCGACTTCAGCCCGCGAATAATGCCTTCCTGAGGAATCTCGTAGAAGGGCACACTTCGCGCTTTTGCCCACCGGCGTACCGCCTTGTCGCGCTGGAACGTCCAGCCGTTGCCCACCTCTTGATGCGCCCAGAGCGCAGCGATTCCGTGCGCCTGATGGATTTGCTCCAGTACCTGAACAGCATCCCCAGAGCGCACAATCAGACCGCGTTCCCGTCCCGAGAGCCTGCCCAGCTCGCAGTCTAACTCCTGCAGGCATTGAGCGACAAATCGCCACTGACGGTTCGAGGCGTCGGGCTGGCGCCACAGCTCAGGCTCGAAGATATAGAGAGGCAACATCCACCCGCGCTGGCTGGCTTCATAGAGGGGCGCGTGTTCAACCACCCGCAAATCCCGCTTGAACCACACCACCTGCAGCGGCGGCATAGCAAAATTGTACCTGTTGTGTGTATCCTCCCAAACAACCGAGTGCATGTGAGCAGAATACCTTCAAATCGCACGAATCCTCGAATCTCAGTAGCAGGAAAACCCCAGCCGTCCAAAGTACCTTAGATGTAGGTGTTTTTGTGGATGCCCATGAGGTTTGAGGAGGTACGCTATGAACACTGGCTTGAAACGATGGGGATTGAGAGGCGCATTGGCGCTGTGCTTGAGTGCGTTGAGTGCGCATTTTGGAGCCGCTCAGACGCTTACGTGGATCAGCCACTGGAGTGCCAGCGAGAGCTACGCTTCCGGGGTTTCCGCCGACGGCTGTGTCGTGTCGGGCACGGTGCGCGGATGGGGTGGCTATGGGGCGTTTTTCTGGACTCCACGCTGGGGAACAGTGTTGCTTTTCCCCTACACGATGTCTCACGCGACCAGCGTATCTGCCGATGGTCAGGTTATCGTTGGCTATCGCTACAACGAGCTGGGCATGATGGCGGCGTTTCGTTGGACTGAAGAGGAAGTTGCGGAAATCGGCAATCAGTTCTGGGCGTACGATGTATCGGATGACGGGAATGTGCTGGTGGGCGAGCAGCGCGAGTCGAGTGGACGTCCCCGCGCCTACCGTTGGAGGCCATCGAGTGCGGTGGAGTATCTGGGCACGCTGGGTGGATCCTACAGCGTGGCGGCTGCGGCATCAGGAGACGGTTCGGTCTGCGTAGGAACCTCCCGCACGATGCGGGGACATTTCCGCGCGTTTCGCTGGCAGAACGAGGTGATGGAAGAGCTGGGCACGCTGGGCGGCTGGGAAAGCTACGCCCAGGATGTATCTGCAGATGGCTCGGTGGTAGTCGGCTTCTCTACTCTCAGCAACGGTCAGAATCGTGCGTTTCGGTGGACTCGCGCTGTGGGAATGATAAATCTCGGTATCTTGGAGGGCGACGAGAGCCGCGCTCACTGCGTCTCGGCAGACGGGCGCGTGATCGGCGGCTGGGCGAGAAACAGTGCGGGGGTCTCCCGTGCCTTCCGCTGGACGGAGGCGAGGGGAATGGAAAACCTGAATCAGGTCTATGCCCATCTTCTCTCGCCCGGATCGTTTCTGGAAGTTGTAAACGCTATTTCCAGCGATGGACGCTATCTGGTGGGAACGGGCTACAACTACTTCATGCAGCGCTATGAAGCCTACCTGCTGGATACATGGCGCATGGGCGATACGAACGGCGATGGATGCGTGGATGATACCGACCTGCTCGCGGTACTGTCCGCCTTTGGCACGCGGGGAACAGGGCTGACCCGCCACGAAGACATCAACAAGGACGATGTAGTGGATGATGCCGACCTGCTGACAGTGCTGTTCGCGTTCGGGCAGTCGGGTTCGGGCTTGCCCGAAGATGTGAACGGTGACGGTGTGGTGGACCTGTCTCTTATACACATCT
>JAOAFW010000363.1 GCA_026416065.1 Fimbriimonadales bacterium | reverse complement strand
GACCTGTGGTTTCAGCCCGTAGAGTCAGAAGCGGCTCTACCTCCCGGCACGCCTGGCAGCGCGTTGCTTGACCTCGCAGGGACACCCCCCGAACATCTTGCCGAGCAGATGCTTGAAGCAATTGAGGAGGACTACGAGCGTGTAAAGCCCTATGTGAAGTAGAGATTCCTCGCTCCGCTCGGAATGACAGCCAGTGTCATTCCGAGCGGAGCGAGGAATCTCCGCTCTTGATATTTCTGAATCTCAAAAATGCTCACCGACTGGCTCCAGTTTGACTTCGTACGCAACGCGCTAATCGCGATGGCGCTCATGGCGGCGGTCTATCCGCTGCTGGGAGTGTTTGTGGTAGGTCAGCGTGTGGCGTATTTTAGCGACGCGGTGGCGCATTCGGCGTTCATCGGTGCGGCGATGGCGGGGCTGCTGGGCTGGCAGCTGAGCGACGCGCTGCTGATTACCGCGCCCCTCTTTGCGCTGCTGGTGGCGTGGTTTCAGTCGCGCACACGTCTGCCCACCGACACGCTGCTGGTGGTCGCGATTACGGGCGTGTCGGGGCTGGGAATCGCGCTGATTAGCCTGACCGAGTCGCCGGTTGCGTTGGGTGCGCTGCTATTTGGCGATGTGCTGGCGATCGAGCGGGGACACCTGTTTCGGCTGTTCGGAGTAGATTGCATCGCGCTGGCGATGCTGCTGGGGCTGGCGCGTCCCCTGATACGGGTGGGCTTCCATCGCGAGCTGGCGCAGGCGCAGGGCGTGCCTGTGCGCCTGGTGGAAACGCTGTTTCTGGTGGGGCTGTCACTGGCGGTGGCGGTGGGTGTGCGCACCGTTGGGATTTTACCTATCAGTGCGCTGCTGGTGTTGCCTGCGGCGTCCGCCCGCGCTGTGTGTCAGAGCTTTCGCGCGATGTTGGGCGTGAGCGCGCTACTGGGGTTCATCAGTCTGACGGTAGGGTTCCTCGTGGCGTTGTGGCAACCGATACCGCCCGGCGCGGCAGTCGCGTTGGTCGCCGTTCTGCTGTTCTTGGGAGTTGCTCTCACCAAGCCTGTTGAAGGAGTAGCCGTTTGATGCGCTGGTTGCCTGCGACGCTTTGGGTCGGACTGATGCTGTTGATTTTCTACTTCTCCTCGCAGGCAGGCAGCCCCGAAAACTCGGCAGGATGGATTAGGGGTTTCCTTACCTGGTTCGCGCCCACACTCGCCGAACGCTTGACGGAAGAGCAGTTGGAGTTGCTTAACTACCTTACTCGAAAGGTGGGGCACGGAACGGGCTACTTTCTACTTACTCTGCTGGGCTATTGGGCATTTCGCGTGAGTTTCGGGACGGAGCGCATTCCTGCCGTGCGCTGGGCGGTCGGAACCAGCCTGATTCGCGCGGTGCTGGATGAGGTTCACCAGTCATTCGTACCGGGACGCACAGGTACCCCTGTCGATGTCGGCGTCGACGCCATCGGGATAGGGCTGGCGGCGTGGATAATCTGGCGGCGTTCAAGCCGTTAATCGTCGCAACGCCTCGCGATACCGTTCTGCCGTCTGCGCCACGATGTCATCGGGCAGCGCAGGCGCAGGCGGCTGCTTGTCCCAGCCAATCGATTCCAGATAATCGCGCACGAACTGCTTGTCGAAGCTGGGTTGTGGTTGACCGGGTGCATACAGCGCGGCGTCCCAGAATCGCGAGGAGTCGGGCGTGAGGGCTTCATCAATCAGGATAATCCGTCCGTCGGCGTCTAAACCGAACTCGAATTTGGTATCCGCCAGCAAAATCCCGCGTGTGCGGGCATAGGCTTGTGCCTCGCGATAGAGACGCAAAGTATAATCGCGCAGCAGTGAAGCCGTCTCCGTGCCAATCAGTGCGCACGCCTGAACGAAGCTGATGTTCTCGTCATGTCCCGTGTGCGCTTTTGTGGCAGGGGTGAAGATAGGTTCGGGCAACTCCGCCGACTCCGCAAGGCGCGGGGGCAGCGAAATGCCATGCAGCAGAATCGGCGCGTCGGCGGTTGCACCCCCTGCCGCGCGATACTCCTTCCAGAGCGAGCCGGCGAGGTAGCCCCGCGCCACGCACTCGATGGGGAACGGCGACGCGCGTTTGACCAGCATGCTGCGTTCCTCAAGTTGCGCTCGATACGCTTCGGGGTCGGGGATACCTACCCTGCGTAGCGTATTAGCGATGTCACTCCACTCTGCGCTAATCAGGTGATGAGGCATCCACGACTCGAACTTGCGGAACCAGAACACACTCAGCTGCGTCAGCACGCGCCCCTTGTCGGGGATGGGTGTGGGCAGCACCACATCGAATGCTGAGAGCCGATCGGTGGCGACCATCAGTAAGCAGTCGCCCAAATCGTAGGTGTCGCGCACTTTGCCCCGCGCATGCAGGGGTAGCGACAGGTTCGTCTCGAACAGCGGTGGCATCGGATTATCTATTCGTGTACAGAACAGGGTTTCCTGCTATCGCTCACGACGCGCGTTATAGTAGGTCTCTCAAAAGCGAGACTATCCCATGCCAGCTAAAACCCCGCGCGGCGAGGGTACCGACCAGCGACTCACAGAGTCTGGATTAGCACGGCTAACGCAACGCGAGTTGATTCTCTTGAACGATTACTTCAAAGCGCTGCGGTGCACCTCCGATGGCGTCGATCATTGCAGGCACATGCGGCGCCAGCAGCAACAGCATGCTGCGTTCCACGATGCGCTCCAACTCGCGTGCGCCGTAATGCTCGCTGAAGCCGCGCTCCACCAGCCAGTCCACAGCTGCGTCGCTTACCTCCAGCTCGATGTTGCGCTTGCGATACACCTCCAGAATCTGGCGCAGCAAGCGATCCTGCACAATCTGGCGTACGGTCTCGCGCGTGAGGGGTTGGAACACACAGATGGCATCTACGCGATTGATAAACTCAGGCGCGAAGAACTCAGCGAACGCCTTACGCCAGTCCTCGAGAGTGGGACGCTCGCGCAGGAAGCCCATCGCCTTCTCAGGCTGAAGGTTGGAGGTCATGATAATCACGCTGTCGGCGAACGAGACGCGCCTGCCCTGCGCGTCGATGATGTAGCCATCGTCGAATATCTGCAGGAACAGTTTGTGAATCTCGTGGTGGGCTTTTTCCATCTCGTCGAGCAGCACCACGCAGAAGGGGTTCTCGGCGACGAAATCGAGCAGGGGTGCGCCCATCTCGAAGCCGATATAGCCGAACTCCGCGCCGAGCAGGCGCGCCGCGGTATGCGCCTCATAGAACTGGTTCATATCGAGGCGCAGCATCTTATCGCGCGAGCCGAAGAAGAACTCCGCCAAGGCGCGCGCAGTCTCGGTTTTGCCGACGCCGGTGGGACCCGCAAACAAGAACACGCCGTTAGGGCGTTCCGGGCGGATGTCGAGCCGGCGGATTTTGAGGCTAAACACACGCACGAGGGTCTCAATAGCGTCATCCTGACCCATTACGCGCGACTTGAGGAAGGTCTCCAGCGCACGCAGCGATTCGAGCATCGAGACTTCGCCTTTGCCGATAGGTAGCCCCGTGACGACGCCCGCAGTCTCCCACACAAGGCGCGGCTCCACGTGTGTCAGCCCGTGGGCGCGCGCCCTCCCGGCGATATGATCCATCAGCAGAATCGCTTTGTCGGGGAACGGGCGGTGCTGGATGTGCTCACCAGCGACTTCCACGACGCGGTGCAGTGTCTCGTCAGGAAATTCCAGCCCCTGCTGCTCGCGGAACAACGCCGCCAGTTGCTGAAGCACGGTGAGCGTTTCTTCCGCGTTCATGGGGCGAATTTCGATAGGTTGGAAGCGTTTGAGCAGGTCGGGCGCACGACTGACATGGCGGCGTAGCCCCTGCAGGCTGCTCACCGCACCGATGATGGGCACACGCCGTGCGATTAGTGCGGATAGAAACTCCATCCGCAACATCTCGATCTGCGGCGCAGGCGCGCTCAGGAACATCTCGAACGGCTCCAGATAGAGAATCGCGTTTTGCTGCATGGCTTCTTCGATGAGCCTGCCCATCAAGCCGGGATCGTCGAAGATCTGGGGGAGCATAATGAGTGGGCGTTCGAGTAGGGGGGCTGGCGCACTTCCGTCAGCAATACGCTGTGCAACACCCTGCACCACCGCACGCCGCCCGACACCTTCCATCCCGACCAGTACCACGTAGGGATTAATCGGACGGCATAATATCTCGATGAGCAAGTCCATCTCCTGCTCGCGTCCCACCACGCGCGGAATTGCCCCTTGACGCGCCTGCTCTGTCAGGTTCAGTCCAATCTGAAGGATGAGCGGCGGTCCCGGAAACACCGCCTCGCGGGGTATCCAGCCAAGCAGAATCGCAATCGCCTGCAGGATGTGGATAAGGTCGGTCTGAGGGAGTTCTTCACGCTCGGCGATTCGCATCGCCAGGTCGATAATCCCCTCATAAGGGATGGCGAGCTTCGACTGGGGGTTCTTGAGTTCCTCTTCGACTGCTTGCTCCAGCGCCTTGATGTTAAGGTTCGGGAAGGTTGTGCGCACAAGCGGCGTCGCGGTGCGTACGAGCGCCAGCAACAAGTGCCGTGCGTCGGGCGGCTTGCCCTCCGCCAGCACCACTGCCTCTTCCACCAGGTGCTGCGCCGCTTCAGTTAGTTTATCGTCCGGCAAGAATTGTCTCTCCATAATCTATCGTGGCATGGACAGGACTGTCCATGCTCAATTTTATGGTTTAGGCGTCTTACCCGTGCGCAGGTTTACACAGACAAGACTGGACGCGCAGGGCGTCACTCCCATCGGTGATACGCCGGGTGTCCGGGCTTCACAGCGACGAACACGCCGCGGCAGGTCGCACAAACCTCGCCTTTTGCGATGAGTTCGCCTTCCACAATCACTTTACTGCCCTGCGCCTCTACTGGGCGAGCGCGAAGATAGAGTGTGGTATCGCTCGGAGTAGGGCGAAACATCTTGATAGTATACTCGGCAGTAACGGTAGCGGGGATATGGTCTAACCCCTGTGTGGTCATCAGGTAGTACGCCGCCGTCCAGTTGCAGTGGCAATCCAGTAGCGTGCCGATTATTCCACCATTCAGCACGCCCGGAAACGCCTGATGCTGCGGCTGCGGCTGCCACTCGGCGACCAGCTCATCGTCCTCGCCGACGAAGCTGCGAATGCGCAATCCCTGTGTATTCGCGGGTCCGCAGCCGTAGCAGATGCTTTTGGGCGCGTAGGTCTCCTGCAGGCTCTTCATCGAGTTCACAGGGGCTGGGTTCGACAGAATTAACTATTTTCCTGCTTACCCCGCGCTGCAACGTTCAAACGCTTCTTTGAGCGCGGCGAGAGGGTCGCCCTTCGGCACGAACTCTTGCCCAATCCAGCCGGTATAGCCTGTCTCCTTGATAGCTTTCACAATCGCGGGGTAATAGAGTTCCTGGGTATCGTCAATCTCGTTGCGTCCCGGGTTGCCTGCCGTGTGATAGTGGGCAATTTTGTCGTGATGCGCCCGAATCGTGCGGATAATGTCGCCCTCCATAATCTGCGCGTGGTAAATGTCGTATAGAATCTTCACGCGCGGCGAGTTGACCAGTTCCACCACGCGCACGCCCCAGCTCATCTTGTCGAACTGGTAATCGCGATGATCGACCTTGCTGTTGAGAATCTCTATAGCCAAGGTCACGCCCTTCTGCTCGGCGTAAGGGGCGACACGCTTGAGGCAGGCGACCGTGTGTTCGATGCCCTCCTCATCAGGGCGTCCGCGCCGATTACCCGAAAAACAGATAAGGATTGGGATCTCATACTGCACGGCTTTGTCGATATTTGCTTTCAGCTCGTCCTCGATACGGCTATGGTTGCGCGGGTCGTTCATGCCGTTCTCGATGGTTCCGTGCCCGCCGTGGGTGACAATCTTCAGCCCCGCCTCTTTCACCATATCCCACATCGGCTCAGGCGCAAGCTCGAACCCCTCGTAGCCAATCCGTTTCGCTTCGGCAATCAGGCGTTTGGGCTCCACACGCCCTTGATAGCACCACCAGCAGATATCCTGTTTCATGCGTCCACCTCGCATAGCGGGATTGTACCTCACATTGCAGCGTTATGGCGAAGGATGATTAACACTTCAAGCGTCATATGCACTGCCCAGTGCGCCCAGAAGCAGGGCAGGAACGACCTCACACGCAGCGCGACCCAGCTCAGAACCAGTGCGGCGAAAAACGAGCCGATGACTTCCGGCACGGGTTTACCGTAATGAAGTAGTGCGAACGCCCCCGCCTGCAGTCCAATCCCCCACCAGCCCATCCAGCGATATAGCCCGAAAGTCAGAAACCCCCGAAAGAAGAACTCCCAACAGAACAGGTAGTACCCGTATGCCAGCTGAAAATAGACGGCGTACATTGGGTCGGTCAGCACGCGCTTGTCGAGGGGATAATATTGCTGGAAGTCGGGACGCTGCGCAACGAAATAGACCAGTGGCAGCATACATAGAAACATCAGTAGGGCATACAGCGCGCCGAGCTTGCCGTCGCCCCGTGCTAAGCCATACAGACTGAGCTCGCCTTTGCCGAAAAACGCCAGCGTCAGCACAGGCAGCCACAGCAGAGCCATTGAGCTGACCAGGATGTACTCGTTCCAGTCGCGCAGAGCGGGGCTCTCGCGCTGTATCCCGAGCCAACGCAGCGACTCGATCGAGTAGGGCTGAATGTAGTACACAAACAGGAACGCTACGACCAGCGTTCCCAAGATAACGACTTCCCATTCTGTGCGCCTGCCGTGGCTGGTAATTGCTTCCCTCCCGCGTCAGGGCGATTATACCTTCTGTTTGAGGACTGGCAAACGGCGTAGGCGCATCGATTTAGCACAACCTCATTCGCGCTGTGCCCCCACAGAAATTGACTGTAACTCGGAGACCGCCTGTTCGTAGGCTTCCACTTGCTGGCACATAGGTTGCAGCAGTTCTTCGACGCGCTGAGCGGCGTGGTGAGGCTGGGCGCTGAGGCGAACGGTTTCCGTGTACAGGTGTTCCATCTGTGCGACGATGGCGGCAGACGCGCTTTCTATTTCGCGCAGAGCGCGTTCGATGGTCTGAAAACTTTGCAGCTCGCGCTCTTTGGCAGCGCGGGCGTGTCGCAAGGCATCACGCTCGGTGTCGGAGTGGGCACGAGTCTGTTTTTCCTGTATCTGCATCACCTCACGCTGGATTTTAGCGTGGTACACGCCCCAAATCCACTCGGAGCGCGTGTTAGTTGGCGATGCCTCCCCTTCGCTCTGCTCTTTGATAGAGTCGACGATTACGCTCAGCAGCTCGCGCCAGCCACCCGTGCGCAGGGTATCTATCGCACCGCTGAGATAGTCGCCCCAGTGGAGTGCTGCGCGGACTTTCGCGTCCATCTGCAGGCGCAGTTCGGACGCCTGCACGCGCAACTGCGCATCGTGTTTGAGAATCGTATCCAGCTCAGGGTACTCGCGTTTTAGTCCCGTGAGGCGGCGCAGGTTCTGACGCACCCTCTGCGCGGTCTCACGCAGGCGTTTATGTTCTCGCGCATGGAAGGGCAGCATCGGTGGGAAACGGCGGTTAATGAGTTGCCCCAGCCAGAAGCCCACGCCTGCGCCGAGCGCGATTCCCAACGCGATGGTCGCAAACAGGACGCCCACACTCCAGTTCAGAATAATTGGGGGCAGCAGACCGAGCAGGAAGCCCACCACTCCCCCAACCATCGCGTAGACGGCTAAGCTCTGGCGCTCCAGCGTGTTCATCGCGCGCTAATTATAGCCTATCCTACTGCGGTGAGCGCACGGCTGCGAATGCGGGGAACTTCACGCGCCAGCACTTCCACAACATACTGCAAGTCATCCCCACAGGTCTCGCGTCCCAGTGTGAAGCGGATGCCCTCTTGCGCGGCGGTCTCGTCCCAGCCGAGTGCGAGCAGCACATGCGACGGCTCCAGCGAGCCCGCGCTGCACGCCGCGCCGCTGCTTGCGCCGATTCCCGCCCTGTCCAGCGCAATCAGCAAGCTGTCGGACGGTACGCCTTGGAACCGAAAGTGCGCGTTGGTGGGCAGCCGTTCGGTCGGGTGCCCTGTAAGCGTCGTGTCGGGGATGGCATCCAGAACCGCCCGTATGAACTGGTCACGCAGTCGGGTCAGTCGCTCGGCTTCCGCTTCGCGCGTCGCTTCGGCGATTTTGACGGCTTCGGCAAATCCCACGATGCCCGCGACATTTTCCGTGCCTGCTCTGCGGTCGCGCTCTTGCCCGCCGCCCACCATCAGCGGCTGCAGGGGCGTCATCGCCCGCACATAGAGCGCGCCCACGCCCTTAGGTCCGTAAATCTTGTGCGCCGACACACTCAGCAGGTCGCAGCCAATCGCCTCCACATCCACAGGTAGCAACCCGAAGGTCTGTACAGCGTCCACATGGAACCACACACCTCGCTCCCTGCAGACACGGGCGATTGCCTCCACAGGGTGCAGCGTACCGATTTCGTTATTGGCGTGCATCACGGAGACCAGCCAGGTATCCTCGCGAATGCGCTCGCGCACGGCGTTGGGGTCTACCTGTCCATAGCCGTCGACAGGGATGTGTTCCACCTCGTAGCCGAAAGGGAGGAGCCATTCGGCGGCGTGTAGCACGCAGTGATGCTCCACCGCCGAGACCAAAATATGCCTGCGGTTGAGCGGGGCTTTCAGAGCACAGCCGATAATCGCCAGGTTGCACGACTCGGTACCCGACGAGACGAAGCAGATTTCGGCGGGGTCGGCGTTCAGCGCGGCGGCGAGCGTCTCCCGTGCGGCGTCGATGGCCATCCGCGCGCGCCTGCCCCAGCGGTGCAGGCTTGACGGGTTGCCGTACTCGCTTTTCAGGTACGGTTCCATCGTCTTGCGCACGCGCGGGTCTAACGGTGTTGTGGCGGCGTGGTCTAAATAGACGATGCGCATTAGCGGATCAGCTTCCCCGTAACCAATTTGTAAATATCCAGCGAGAACACGGTGATGAAAATCATCAGCACAATCACGAGTCCCGCCATTTGCACGCGCGCCATCGCTTCAGGGCTGAGTTTGCGGCGGCGCAGTGCCTCGATGGTGAAAATCAGCAGGTAGCCGCCGTCCAGAACAGGGATGGGCAACAGGTTGATAATGCCCAGCATCACGCTGAACTTGGCGGCGAAGTCGGCGACTTCCACCAAGCCAAGTCGCGCGGTCGCGCTTGTTGCGCTGGCGATAGAGATCACGCTACCCACCTCGTGGATGTTGCCTTGTCCGAAAATCAGGCGACGCAGCCCGTCCACGATTGCCACCGACATGCCCGCCGTCATCAGTCCAGCATGCGCCAGCACCTGATGGAACGGCTCCTTTTTGCGCACAACGTGCCACATCACGCCAATCTGCCCGATTTTCTGAGGCTTCCCATCGATTTCAGCGTCCACCTCACGCGGCGTGATGGTGATGGTGAAGGTCTCGCCGGCGCGCTCCATCGTGAGTTGCAGGGGCTTATTCGCGTGGGCGCGGATGATTTCGCCTGCCTGCTCGGTGGTCTTCACCGGTTGCCCGTTAATAGCGCGCAGCACATCGCCTGTGCGCAGTCCCGCCTCCTGGGCAGGGGTGTCAGGCATCACCATGCGCACCTGCGGCGTCGGGTCGTCCAGCGAGGGTAAGCCGGCAGTCATCCCGATAATCACGAACAAGATAAAACCGAACAGCACGCTCGCCACCGGTCCCGCCAAGACGGTCAAAAAGCGTGCATGAAGCGGTTTTGACTGAAAGCTGCCCTCGATATGCTCCTCGTCGGGCATCATGCCGGGAATTTTGACGAACCCGCCAATCGGAAACGCCCGCAGGGTATAAAGGGTCCCATCACGCCCGCGCCACAGGCGCAACAGGATGGGTCCTATGCCGATAGCGAACTCTTCCACCTTCATCTTGAACCGCTTGGCGACCCACATATGCCCCAATTCATGCGCCGCCACCAGCAGTGTGAATATCCCCACTAAGTAGATAATCGTTAGCAACATTGTCCGTGTCCTCTAACAGCGCGATTAGACGCGCCTCATACCTGAGAACCGCGCGACGATAACCAGACACCGCCTCCGCCGCGTTCAGGCTTGGTTAATATTATGGCATATCCACACCTTTTCGGGGGGCACAGTTATCGAATCAGCGTGCCTGTACAAAGTCGGTAAATGTCGAGCGAGATTGCGCCCAAACACATCGCCATTACGATAAGCATCCCAAGGAATTGAATCCATGCGAACGCTTCCGGGCTGAGTCGGCGTCGCCGTATCGCCTCAATCAAGAAGATCAACAGATAGCCCCCATCCAGTACAGGGATGGGCAACAGGTTAATCGCGCCCAGCATGAGGCTGAACATCGCGGCGAACTCGAGCGTTTCCCAGAAACCCAGTTGCGCTGTCGCCTCTATCAGGCTGGCGATTGAAATCAGACTGCCCATATTCTGGAAATCGCCTTTCCCTGTGAATATCCAAAAAACACCTTGCCAGACGCCCACCGGCACGGCGACTGTTGTTAGTGCAGCGTTCGAGGCGACCGTTGCCGGGTCAAAATGCTCGCGCTCATGAAGCCAGACAAAGCCGAGTGTTTGGCTAATCTTTCCTGAACGGCTGATATTCGGGGGTACCGCCAGTTTAAGTGTGATCTGCTGATGGTCGCGCCGCAGGAGCAGGGTTGTTGTCTGTCCTGCATAGGCGGCTATTGCCTGCTCGAACTCCTCAAGGTTCCCGACAGTCAGGTTACCTACCTTGAGGAGGGTATCGCCGATACAGACGCCTGCCTGATGGGCAGGGGTAGAGGGTGACACGAATCGTACCTGCAGAGTGGGATTTTGGGGGGAGGGTAGCCCTGCACCGGCACCGACTATCGACAATAGAATGAAACCGAACAGCAGACTGGCGATAGGACCTGCGAGAATGGTCAGCGCGCGCGCATACAGGGGTTTTGACAGGAATCCATCCTCCCTATGCTGTTCCTGAGGCACCATCCCAGCAATTTTTACGAACCCGCCTAAGGGGAGGGCACGGATTGTGTAGGTCGTGCCATCACGCCCGCGCCAGAGCCGTGCCAATACCGGCCCGATTCCGATCGCGAACTCTTCTATTTTCATCTTAAACTGTCGAGCAGCCCATAGATGTCCCAGTTCATGCACAGCGACCAGCAACACGAACACGCCGAACAGGTAGATTACGGTAACCCACATTGCTTTCTCCCATCGCTGAAGGTAGATAGGATATCCGATGGAGTTTTGTGACGGGTTTTCGTCGAACCCTGTAAAATAACAAGTCCCTGCACGTTTGAAAAACCTACCAATGGGATTTCACAAAGCGCAGTCGTGGCGCGATGCCGACGCTACACAGACTGCGTTCGTAGCGTCGGCATCGCGCCGACGACCGCGCTGAACGGCAATACCTGTTCCAGATACGCTCGCGCCCACTGGTCTGCTTCCAGCACATTCTCCAGCGTAGCGGGTTGGGGCGTGTGCATCTGCATCGCCTGCTCCACGAGGCGCGGTATATC
>JAOAFW010000360.1 GCA_026416065.1 Fimbriimonadales bacterium | reverse complement strand
AGATGTGTATAAGAGACAGCCTCGTCAGGTGCGGCTTTCGGGGCGAACTCGCCGATGAAGTTAATCACAGTGTCCGGATACTCGCCGCGGAAGATAGGGTCTAAGAAGTAGCGGTTGATGAAGTTGTGCCACAGGGCAGCGACCATCTGGTCTTGTGGGCTGTCGCTGGCGGGTTGTTGGGGTCCCAAATTCGTCACGATTCCGATTTTCGCGTTGGGCAGTCCGAGTGAGCGCAGGGCACACACCGCTTTGCCGTGCCCCAGCAGCATATGATGTCCCGCTTTCGCCGCCGCGCCGATGTCGCGTACGCCCGGCGCGTGCTGCCCCCACAGGTAGCCGAGCGCCATTACGACCCACGGCTCGTTCAGTGTCGCCCATAAATGCACGCGGTCACCCAGCTCGCGGAACATCAGGCAGGCGTAGTCGGCGAACCATTTGGCGCAGTCGCGGTTCGCCCATCCGCCGCAGTCCTGTAGATCCGCGGGCAAATCCCAGTGATAGAGGGTAATCATCGGTGTAATGCCCGCACGGAGCAAGCCGTCCACAAGACGCTTGTAGAAGTCCAACCCTTTCTGATTGACTGCGCCGCGTCCGGTAGGCAACACGCGCCCCCAAGCCACCGAGAAGCGGTAGGCGTTTAAGCCCAGCCGCTTCATCCACTCGATATCCTCCTGCCAGCGGCGGTAGTGGTCGCACGCGACATCGCCCGTATCGCCGTTGAGGATAGTGCCGGGTGTGTGGCTGAACCGGTGCCAGATAGACGCGCCTGCGCCGTCTGCAAGCGGCGAGCCTTCAATCTGATACGCGGCGGTCGCCGCGCCCCACAAGAAATCCTTCGGGAACTGCATAACATACCTCGTTTCGACAGGAGCGGCTCGTTCCCTGCCCCGCACTATTTGGTATACTTACTCATCGGAGGAGAACGCTATGCCCAAAATCGAGAAATCCGTGAGTGTGAATGCGCCTGCCGAGAAGGTTTTCGAGGTGTTGCAGCAGGCAGAGTCGTTTGCGCAGTTCCTGCCCCACGCCCGTAACGTGCAGGTGCTGGAACGCACCGAGAGCAGCGTGCTGCTGGATTGGGAAGTCATCGCGCCCGGCGTGGGCATGCCCGTGCGCTGGAAATCGCGCCACACGATAGACGCTGCAAACCATCGCGTGACGATGCAGCCGGAAGGCGACGCGATTGTGAAGCTGAACGGCGAATGGCGTGTAGAGCCTGAGGGCGCGGGCAGCAAACTCTCGGCAACGCTGGATTATGAGGCGAGTGTGCCACCGATGTTCGCCTCGCTCGCGCAGAACGCTGTGAACACCATCATCCAAGACTGGCTGAACGGCTTCAAACAGCGCGCGGAGGGCTAAGCATGGCGCGTGTGGAACTCGAAACGGTCATCCACGCCCCGCTGGAGACCGTGTATGCCGTCGCACGGGATGTGGAAGCGTTCCCGGAGTTTATGCCCGATGTGAAATCGGTCAAAATCCTCGAAAAGAGCGATGACGGCAGCCGCACCTTGACCGAATGGGTCGCCTACGCTTCGCAACTCAAACTGCAGGTGAAGTGGACTGAAGAAGACATCTGGGACGACTCGGAACACACCTGCCGATTCCGTCAGGTCAAGGGCGACTATGACCAGATGGAGGGGTTGTGGGAGTTTCTGCCGCACTCTGAGGGAACGCTGTTTCGCAGCACGCTGGATTACGAACTGCGCGTGCCATTGCTGGGCGCGATTGTGCAGAAAGTGGTGTATCACCTCGTCACGCAGAACCTGAAAGGGATACTGGAGGGCGTCAAGGCGCGGGCGGAGGCGATGGCGCGTGGAAATTGAACGCCTGCGAGCGTTGCTGGAACAGGTTGCGCAGGGCGCAATCCCGGTAGAAACGGCGATAGAGACCCTGCGCGACCTGCCCTATCAGAATCTGGAGTTTGCCCGGATTGACCACCACCGCGCCCTGCGCAAGGGCTTCCCGGAGGTAGTATTCTGCCAAAGCAAAACGCCGGAGCAGGTCGCAGCGATTGTAAACCGGCTCGCCGAGCGGGGGCGTGTGCTGGCAACCCGGGCGACAGAGACGCATTTTCAAGCGGTACGGGCGCAACAACCCGATGCCGTTTACCACCCGCTCGCGCGAGCGATTACGGTCGGCGAGTTGCCTCCTGACCCCAAGACGCCCTACGGCGTGGTGCTGGCAGCGGGCACGGCGGACATCCCCGTCGCCGAGGAAGCGGTTCTGACAGCGCGCATGATGGGCGCGCGGATTGAAACCCTCTACGATGTCGGCGTTGCCGGCATCCACCGCCTGCTGGAGCACTTACCGCTGCTTCACGGTGCGCGTGCCATCGCCGTCGTTGCGGGGATGGAAGGCGCGCTGCCCAGCGTCGTAGGCGGGCTGGTGCGCTGCCCGGTGATTGCCGTGCCCACCAGTGTCGGCTATGGCGCCCATTTCGGCGGGCTTGCGCCGCTGCTCACGATGCTCAACTCCTGTGCGCCCGGTGTGGTCGTCGTCAATATCGATAATGGCTTCGGCGCAGGCTACTGTCTGGGCTTGATGCTCAACAATACCCCCTGACCCCTGAAAAAATTGCGATTCCTCTCCGATAATTAGGTCAGGGACTTACGATGCAAACGAAGACCTACCTCGCGCCGACGAAGCTGGAAGCCCTGCTGAAGATCCGCGAAGAACACGGCGCCGACGCCGTGATTCTTAGCGAGCGCACCATCCAGAAGGGCAAACTGTTCGGCAAGAAACCGATGGTGGAGATTGTAGTCGGCATCAAAAGTGCGGAACCGGAGACACAAACCGCTGACCGCCCCGTGCCCAAAGCCGAGCCGAAAGGCATCGATGAGTACGATCCCACCCAGACGCGCCTGCGCAAGCTGGAGCGCGAAATGCAAGAGATCCGCGCCCTGGTGCAGACTATGCACGCTTATATGACCGGTGGTGCAACGCCCTTCACGGAAGACACGCCCAGCGAGACTCCTCTGATTGCGGCTACTGTGGATGAACACCCGCTGCTTCACCCCTTGCTTGCTACCGGCGTCGAGCAGGAGATTGCCCACGAACTGCTTCGTCGCGTGCCCCGTATCCCTCAAAATGCGGCGGTAGACACGCTCAAACGCGCGCTTGCTGCGCGAATCCCTGTCGGGGGCGTACTCCCTCGCGAAAGTCGGCATCGTCAAATTGCCGTGCTGGTCGGACCTACGGGTGTTGGAAAGACGACCACCATCGCCAAGCTCGCTGCCATCCAGGCACTGGACTACGGTCGTAAGGTGGCGCTGCTGTCGCTGGATACATACCGTATCGGCGCAATCCAGCAGCTCCGCACCTACGCCGAACTGATGAACCTGCCCCTGCACACCGCTACCAGTGCAGACGAAGTTCAGGAAGGACTGGAACTGTTTCGGGACTACGACCTTGTGCTGGTAGACACGATTGGGCGCGGACAGCGCGACGAGGCGCACTTGCAGGAAATGCGTCAGGCGTTGCAGCCTGTGCAAGGCACTGTGTATCTGACTCTGAGTGCCACAGCCGACACTGCGACACTCTGCGACGCCGCCCAGCGCTTTGCACTCTTTGAACCCGATGCGATTATCCTCACCAAGCTGGACGAGGCGGCACGATTGGGCAATTGCCTCAATCTCGCCTTGCGCTCTGAGCAGCCCCTCGCCTACTTTACGACCGGGCAGCGTGTGCCCGAGGATATCTGCAACGCCGACGCCCAATCGCTCGTCTGCCGTGTTCTCAGCGAACTTGTGTCGTGTATCCCCAAGAGCGACTTGTCGCATCCGGCGGGTCAGCTCTGTCGCACCTGCTCCCGGAAGAGTTGATATTTCATCTGCCGTTTCAGGTATAATTAGGTCTGCGCGGGAGTAGCTCAGGGGTAGAGCATCGGCCTCCCATGCCGAGGGTCGCGGGTTCGAAT
>JAOAFW010000353.1 GCA_026416065.1 Fimbriimonadales bacterium | reverse complement strand
CGGAAATAGCGGCTCAAGTCGCGCGGCGTTCTCAAATCGACTTTTCGCCCGCCGAACAGCTCTGTGAGTTCCCTCTCCAGGCGAGCAATGCCCAGCAAGCCCGGAACATGTCCTTTCTCGAACTCTACCAGCAAATCGATGTCGCTCTCGGTGTGAAAGTCGCTGTGAAGGGCAGAGCCGAACAGCGCGAGTTTTCGGATATGCTTCTGCCGGCAAAACTCGCTTAACAAATCAACAGGTACAGAGATTGGAAGCGTCCGCATGACCCCAACCTACGAGATTATACTCTAATAACTCATATGCCCCGCTGTAGGGCACCTCACTTGCCCCTTGGTGGGGGCATACTGATAGGGCTGTCCCGATACGGGGCAGGCGAGCATGGTCGCGGGCAATCCCAGCGCCTGCAGACCGTCGGGATAGGTCTCTTCGGTCGTGACGCGCATCTGAATCGCGGCGCGAATCTGGCTCAGGTTGTTGCGACACTCCACGCTCTCAGCAGCCTGACGCACTTCGCCCACGCGACTTGCAGGCGGGGGCGCACCCGGCGGCTGTGAACCGTTCTCCGCTGAGCCGCCTGTCCCGTAATAGAGCCACACCATCAACAATACGCCCAAAATCGCCACCGAAACCAGCACGCCAGCCAATCGCATGGCGGTATGATACCTCGCTAAAACGAAAAGCCGACTCATGCGTCAAAAAAACGCAGGTATACTTTCCTTGCGTATCGACGCAGATGCAGGAGGCAGACGCTATGAGGAAACTCGCGAGTTTACTGGCGGTTAGTGTCATCACGAGCGCGCTCTGGGCGCAGGAGTCCGCAAACTTACAGTTCAAATTCACCGAAAAGCAACGCGAGCTATTCGATGCGACGGTGGAGCTGAACGGCAACCTGCCCATTCCGGGCGCAGCCGGTATGGCAGGTACGCTCAAACTGATAATGACTCTGTTTATGCAGGTGGACAAAGTGGAGGACGGCGGCAAAGCAGCCGTCAAGACCGGTTTAGAAGCGTTCGACGCCGAGTTCAACGGACAGCCCTTCCCAGTAGGACTGGACATGGCACGCAGTGTCATCCCCGATTCGACGGCGACCGTGCATCCGACAGGCAAACTGGACGGTCTGCAAAGCGGCGGCGGGCTGATGGGCTTCCAGCTGCCCGGATTCGACCCGCGCAACATGGCGACCCTACTGTTTCCCACTGAACTACCTGACAAGCCCCTTACCAGCGGCATGACATGGCAGTTCACCCGCGCACTTGGTGGCGGTAACGATGCCCTCAAAATCCCCATGAACGCACGCTATGAGGGCATGGAGGAGTACAACGGCGTCAAACTGCACAAAATCACGCAAACCTTCGAGCAGACCATCGAGTCCTACCAAGACGCTTTCTATCAGCCCACAAACGACAAGAACGCCGCCGTGCGCATCACCAAAGGCGTTATGAAAGGCACGATGAATATGTGGTACCACCCCGACAACGGGCTGGTACAGCGCATGACGATGCAAGCCAGCCTGAACCAGACTACCGAACCCATCAAGAAGGACGGCTCTGAAGTGAAGGATTTTGAGCGCGAGACGAGTGAGGTGAAGCTCAACGCCACACTCACGCGCAAGGAGCCGAAGAAGGAGGACGCAGCAGCGAGTGGCAAGTGAGGCGTTGGATTTATTCCAAGATAGCTGTCATTCCGAGCGGAGCGGGGAAGTTCAGGTTGCCCTCACCCCCAGCCCCTCTCCCACGCAGTGGGAGAGGGGATTCAAACTCCCCCTCTCCCGCGTGCGGGAGAGGGGGCTGGGGGGTGAGGGCAACCTCAAAACCGCACTCATCCTCCTGCTCGCTTCGCTAATAACCCTCTCTCATGCCCAGCTCACCCTCCCCTCTATCGCCACGCCCGCAGGCGTCATCCCGTCGATTACCATACCGAAAGAAGCTCTTCCTGAAACACCCGCTCAGTCCGCCCCACAGGAACGCCCCCGCACCCAAAAACGCAACACTTTAGACGCCCTCAAAACCCTGCGCGACTGGGAAAGCCTGCAGCAGGAGTTCCAGCGCACCGTTTCGATTAGCGGGCGTAAGAGTATCGGCTTCCATCTGCATAGTGTGGAAGGTGATTTCAGCGCGTTTCGCGACCAGAACTACTTCGGGCAGGGCGGGCAACGCCTGACGGACAACACCGAGCTAACCATCCGTGTCAACAAGTTTCTCGGCTTCCTGAGCTTCGACTGGCGCTGGACGAACAGCCGCTTTCGCAACCCGTATGACGCCCGAATCACCTACACCTACGAGTCGCCGAACCTGACGCTGGAATGGGGCGACATCACGGCGGCGCTGGGCGGCTCGAACCCGTTGGTGAGTTTCAACCGCACGCTGAAAGGCGCGACAGCAACGGCGCAGTGGGGCAACAGCCGCATGCGCTACATCCGCTCTGAAACGAAAGCCGCCGCCCGCACAATCACCATTCAGGGCAACGACAGTCCCGGACCTTACTACCTGCAGGGCAGTCAAATTGTGGACGGCAGCGAGCGCGTGCAGGTGGACGGCGTCGAGAAACGGCGCGGCGAGGACTACACCATCGACTACTTCGGTGGCATCCTGCGCTTCCGCGACGGGATGATTATCCCGCGCACCTCCACGATTATCGTGACCTACGAGACCTACGCCTTCAACTCCGCGCCCAGCCTGCTGGAAGGCTGGCGCTATGAGGCGAATCTGGGACGCGGCTACAATCTGGGCTTCACGATGCTCTCGCAGAAAGCCACCACACGTACCCCCTTGCGCCGCCGTACGGAACAGTTCTTCGGCTTCGGCGCGCCCAGTGTGCCCTACGATCTGCAGTTCCCACCGCTGCGCGATGTGAACAACCCGATTATCATCACGGTCGCCGGCGCGCCGCAGGTGGAAGGCGTGGACTACTACTTCGACGAGGTGCTGCCCTACCGATTCTACTTCACACGCTTCATGCCCCAGAACCTGATTATTCAGGTGGAATACACCCCGCGCCCTGACCCCAGCTCCACCATCGGGGGCGACCGCGAAGTGATGGGCGTCGATTTCACCGTTCCCCTGGGGCGCGTTGGCAACATCGTCTGGAACGCAGCGCGGAGCAAAGCGCAGGCACAAACCACCAACCTCGAAGCGATTGCGCACACTGCAATCGGACGTTTTGAGTTCGGACGCCTCACACTGAACGCCACCTACCGCGACATCCCCGCCGAGTTCATCGGCATCGAGTCGGTCGGCTTTCGGCGCAACGAACGCGGGTATCAAACCGAGATAGGCTATCGCTTCAGCGCGATATCGAACTTCCAGGCGAGCTTGAGCAAAGCCCGCGTCGCTTCCCTAAATACCCAAAGCAGCACCTTCGGCGCGAGCTTCACCGACACCGACATCCAGAGCTATACCTATACCTACACACCCCAAAACGGCTTTCAACTCACTCTGAACCGGAACACCAACGCCACCCGCACCCTCAGCACGCGCACAGACCAGACACGCGATTCCATAAGTCTTGCCCGCGGGTGGAAAAACCTTAACCTCTCGCTGGGCTACGAACAGTCCAACTCCAATGCTTTCAGCAGCCTCAGCGGGGGCACACGCCTGTTTTACCGCATCCGCAGTTTGCGTTCTCAGCTGGACTGGACAGTAAACGCGCAGCTCACCCTGCGCGCCTCTGCCGCCAGCAGCGACATCCGTCAGAACCAGACGAGCAGCACAACCAACGCCCAAACACGCTCACGCGACTACACCCTCGAAGCCGTATGGCGACCCCTGAGTACCCTCAGTATCAACTACCGCTGGCGGGATAGCGACTCCGGCTCACTCCATCTCGGCTCGAACGATTTTCGCTCGCGACAGTACGGCAGTCCACTCCCACCCGGTTCCGGCTTCCCCAGCAACCCATGGGGCGTGGGCTTCAACGGCAACGGCTTTTCGTCGGGCGCGCCGATGTTCAGCGGCTACACCTACTACGGCGTGCGCGGTAAGGGTCAAGACCTGACTATTCAGTGGACACCGATCAACACACTCTCCCTCGATCTCCAGTGGAGCCAGAATCGCTCACTGGGCGACTTTCAAACTAATAGTTTCCAGGAATCGCTTTCAGTCGGCGCGAGTTATATGCCGTTTGAGTGGCTCGCGCTCTCAGCCAACTGGTCTAAACAGGATGTGCAGTTCCTTACCGCAACGGGCAATTCCAGCAACGAGTTCCTGACCCTGGGGGCGGATATCGGTCCACTGAGGCGCTGGATGATTAATCTGAACTTCTACCTGATGAAAACGCGCAGTGTGTTCGGCGAGGGGTTTCAGGGGGGGCAAGGCAACTTCGCGCAGGAACCCGTAGGTTTCTCCGCGCGGATTACCTACGATGTCGGACGTAACCAGAACCTGTTCGCAGAGTTCCAGCGCACAGACCTGAGGGGCTATCTGTCCTCGCGCGACACGCTATTCAATATCGGCTACGAGTATCGCATCACGCGCAACTGGGCGTTCGTACTAAGCTATCGACTCCGCGAACAGCTGAACTTAGACCCGCAATATAGCCAGTATAGCTATCGCGCTCGCTCGCTGGACGCGAGTATGAACTGGATGTTCTAAACTACCCCTCTGTGCGATTATACTGACCCATTACCTGTTCGATAGGTTCGGTCAGCCACGCTTCGCAGGCGGCGGCGGCGCGTTGTATCGCTTGCAGTAAAAGTGCGCGCTCCTCAGGCGGCGGTACGGATAACACATAGTCAGCCAGGTCCGTATCTTCAGGAGGCTGTCCGATTCCGATGCGCACGCGCGGGAACGCCTCTGTACCGATCGCACCGATGATGGACTTCATCCCATTGTGCCCGCCTGCGGAACCTTTCGCCCGCACGCGCACCACGCCCGGCTCCAGCCAGATGTCGTCGAAAATCACCAGCATCTGTTCTGGTTTCAGGTGGTATGCCTGTAGCAGGGCGCGCGCCGCCTCGCCCGAAAGGTTCATGTAAGTTTGCGGTTTCGCCAGCACAACGGGGATGGCGTTAATTAGCCCTACACCCAGTTTACTGTTGTGGCGGCGCGTTTTGAGTTCAATCCCGTGTCGTTCAGCAAGGATGTCCACCGTCCAGAAGCCCACATTGTGGCGTGTGGGTGCGTATTGTGCGCCGGGATTGCCCAACCCGAGAATCAGGTGGGTGGGATGGACGCTCGGCTTGCCCATCAGTCTTTCCAGCAGGTGCACGCGCTTACTCCTCGCTGAGACCGCGTTCCCGAAACATCTGTCTCAGCCGTTGCAGTTCTTGCTCTAACTGTTCGGCGCGTTGGCGTTCCTGCTCGCGCAGGCGACGCTCCTGTTCGGCGCGTTGGCGTTCCTGCTCGCGCAGGCGACGCTCCTGCTCGACGCGCTCGATAGCCTCCTCCAACGCTTCACGCAGGCGCACATAGGCAGGGAATGGGTTGCCCTCCGTGTCATACACGCCCGGATCAGTTTCGCGCCCACGCTCAAAGCGAATTCCAAGGCGGGGGCTGACCCACCCCTCCATTTCGGGAACCTCTACAAGCTTTTTACCCTGACGGATGAAACCCTTCCAGCGCCCCGTGTAGGGATCGTAGATGTAATACTCCTCCGCGCCGTATAGCTCGTAGAAGTCCTTTTTATCGTATTCCAGCTCCTGCTTGGTGTTGCTGTCGGAGACGACCTCGAACACCACCTGGGGCGCGACGCCCTCCTCTTCCCACTGTTTATAAGAGCGGCGATGGACATTGGGGCGTCCGAACACGACCATCACATCGGGCGCGTGGCGAATGTCGTTTCTGCCCTTGACGGGATACCAGAACAGGTCGATGGCGACGAACACATCGTCTCGATGGGCGAACATCGCCTCGAGACCCTCCTTGAGCCGAATCATCACATCCGCTTGTATGGTGTTATTCGCCATCGGCTGACCGTCAGTTTCAGGATATTCCAGATCGGGCGGCGGTAGTGTTCCTCGCGGCATACCAATCACCTTCTAAAGTATACCCCTGCCCTACACCCGCAGCAGCTGAACGAACAGATGTTCCGTCACAATCTGCGCATTCGCGTTGCCGAGTATCGCGCGGCGGGCTTCGGTGATAATCTGCAGGTCACGCATGCGCTCGGCGTCGGCGAATCGGTGGGTAAGCGGCGCAATCTGCTCGCGATGGGACGCAAAACGCAGGCTGGCGTTCGGATAGTTCAGAGCGAGGCTGTCGCGATACCATTGAATCAGGTACTCCAACCCCAGCGCGAGCGCGGTGCGCGGTGAGCGTTCTTCCGTGCCGCCCTCCAGCGACTTACACGCCTCGCGGAAGTCGTACGCAAGGCGCAACGCCTCCTCCAGCGACACTGTGCCGAGTCGTGCGAACACCTCCAGCAGCTTCTGCAGCGCGTCCAACTCGCTCCGCGCCGCCTTGACCTTGCTCTCCGTTTCAGGGTGTTGTAGCGTCTCCGCCCAGCGAATCGCGCGTCCGATCGCCCCTTCCGAGAATTCGGCGATGGTTTGCAGCGTCGCTTCGGGCAGGTTGAATCGCCCCTTCAGATGTTGATACACGCCCGCTGTCGTCAGGGCACCCAGCCGCACAATCCGACAGCGCGAGAGAATCGTTTGCAACAGCAAGTCGCTGGCGGGCGCGGTGAGAATAAAATGGTAGCGCGGGGGTGGCTCCTCTAAAGTTTTGAGCAGCGCGTTCGCCGCCGCGGGGTTCAGCCGATTCGCCTCTTCTATGATTACGAACCGAAATGGCGAGACCGCAGGCGCGAAATTCGCCCAGTTGCGCGTCTCGCGCACCGCGTCGATTTTAATCTGGTCGGGGTCGCGCTTCAGCACGCGCAGGTCGGGATGTTCGCCCGCGTCCGACCATTTCTGACACACGGCGCAGGTCTGGCAGTGCCCCTGCTGTGTGTGTTCGGGACAGAGCCACGCGGCAGCGAGCGAGCGGGCGAGCGTACGCTTGCCCAGCCCTGCCATCCCCACAATCAGGAGCGACTGCGGGGGGCTGGGAC
>JAOAFW010000403.1 GCA_026416065.1 Fimbriimonadales bacterium | reverse complement strand
GCTCCAGCGTCGCATCGTAGCCACGCGACAGCAGCTGGGGCAACAGCTGGGTCTGAATCGCCGCCGTCATATGCTGATGGAACTCTTCCCAGCACTGTTGCTCTATATACGGATCCATCCCCACGAAGCGGTGGCGAACCTCCTGCACAGTTAGCGTTCGACCTCCTGAATCTCGTAGCACTCGATTCGGTCGCCTTCTTTGTAGTCGTCGAAGCCTTCGAGCGTGATACCGCATTCGTAGCCGGCGGCGATTTCGCGGCGGTCTTCCTTGAGGTGGCGCAGCGTGCCGATTTTGCTCTCGTGGACGACCTCGCCGTTTCGGATCAGGCGCGCGGGCGCGTTGCGCACAATCTTGCCGTCCAGCACGTAGCAACCCGCCACCACGATTCCGCGCGAGAGTTTGAACACAGCGCGCACTTCCGCCGTGCCCAGCGCGACCTCTTTGAACTCCGGCTCCAGCAGTCCGTGCAGGGCTTTCTCCATCTCTTCAAGCAGTTCGTAGATGATGCGATAGGTGCGCACATCCACCCGGCTGGCTTTTGCCTTGGTCTGGGCATTCGTATCTACCTTCACATTGAAGCCCAGCACGACGGCGTCGGCGGCGATAGCGAAGTCGATATCGGCTTCGGTAATGTTGCCCACGTTCGCGTTGATGATTTTGAGTTCTACCCCTTCGGGTTTCTCGAGTTTGAGCAGGGCGTCGCGAATGGCTTCCACCGAGCCGTAGGTATCCGCTTTAAGGATGATATTGAGCGATTTCGTTTCGCCTGCCTGCATCTGCTTGAACAGCTCGGCGAGGTTCACGCGGCGGGTGGGGCGTTGCACTTCGGGGCGTTTTTCGGCTTCAAGGCGCTCCTGCACCATCTGGCGAGCGCGGGCTTCGCTTTCCACGCGCTCGGCTCTATCGCCTGCCATGGGTACCTCATTCAGCCCCATGACCTCTACAGGGGTAGAGGGCGTCGCGCTGTCGACCGGCTTGCCCATGTGGTCGAACATCGCGCGGATTTTGCCCCATGTTTTGCCCACGACGAGGATATCGCCGCGCTTGAGCGTGCCTTGCTGTACCAGAATCGTGGCGAGCGGTCCGCGCCCTTTGTCCAGCTTTGCCTCAACAACTGTGCCCTGAAACTCGGCTTTCGGGTCGGCTTTCAGCTCCGCCATATCCGCCACCAGCAGAATCATTTCCAGCAGCGTGTCCACACCTGCGCCTGTGATGGCGGATACAGGCACGCAAATCGTGTCGCCGCCCCATGCTTCGGGAATGAGTTCGTACTGCGTGAGTTGTTGCAGCACGCGGTCGGGATTGGCTTCCGGCTTGTCAATTTTATTGATGGCGACGATGATGGGCACTTTGGCGTTCTTGGCGTGGTTGATGGCTTCCACCGTTTGGGGCATAATACCATCGTCCGCCGCGACGACCAGCACGACGATGTCCGTTACCTGCGCTCCGCGGGCGCGCATCGCGGTGAAGGCTTCGTGTCCGGGGGTGTCCAGAAAAGTGATGAGCCTCTCGTTCACCTCCGCCTGATACGCGCCGATATGTTGCGTGATGCCACCGAACTCACGCTCGGCGACGCGCGTTTTACGAATGTAGTCCAGCAAGCTGGTCTTGCCGTGGTCGACATGCCCCATAATAGTGACTACAGGGGGGCGGGGCTGCGCGCCCGTGACGGCGGCTTTCGTGGGGGGTTGAGCCACAGCCTTCGGTTCGGTTTTGGGCGTCTCCCACTGTACTGTGAGTCCGAAATCGGCGGCGACCTTTTCTGCCAGCTCCGGATCTACTTTCTGCACGGGCGTCAGCAGTTTGCCGTGCTTGGTCATAATATGTTTTTGAATCTCGGTCGGCGAGCGCTCCATCGCTTCGGCGAGGTCGCGCACGGTCAGCTCGCGCGGCAGCAC
The DNA here is from genome assembly GCA_026416065.1 of Fimbriimonadales bacterium. GTDB lineage: Bacteria > Armatimonadota > Fimbriimonadia > Fimbriimonadales > GBS-DC > GBS-DC. The sequence continues at coordinate 3,252 of JAOAFW010000403.1, read as the reverse complement.
GAGTGTTTTTAAGTCGCCCACCAGCTCCTGCGCCATTTCCTTGACGACCTGCGCGGTCTCCTCGTCTAAACCCTGTCTCGCCTCATCCTCGCTGATTCCTAACTCCGCCAGAATCTCTTTCAGGCGACCTGTGGAGACGCCTAACTCTGCGGCTAAATCCCGTATCGTAATCTTCGTTTTCGCCATCGGCTCTCAACCCCTCATCAAGGCTAAACAAGATTATACCTGACTCGAAACCCTGCTGTCTCATCAGTGGTTGAAAATCATGCGGGTGAGTGTAGGCATACTGTACGCCTGCAGCAATAGTACGACTGGCTGTGGGCGGAGGCGAACGTGGCGCAGTCGATGTGGTGCGGAAGTTGTCTGAGGATAGGGCGGCGCAGTTGTGAGCGTTGTGGTATCAGGTGTCTGTACGTAGGGTGTGAGGATAGCAGGCATTGTCGTGGCTGCGGTTGCAGAACTTAATCCGCCGGCAACGCCAGTTTGCCCGCAACCGTTGGTTGACTCACGCCCGTCGTGTTAGGATAGGTCGCGGGCAATCCCTGAAGGAACCGGTCCGCAAGCACGGCGAAAGCCGTTGCCTCTTTGGAATCAGGGTCAACACCGTACTGCCCTGACGACTCCACTGCGAGATCCGGTAAGTACGTTTGCAAACGGCGCATCAGACTGCGATTATGCACACCCCCGCCGGAGACCATCACGCGCGTCGCGGGGTAGCGAGGTAGTACCAACCGTCTCAGAGCGTCTGCCACCGAAGCTGCTGTGAACTCAGTGAGGGTGGCGACCAGGTCAGGCAGAGGCATATCGCCGAACATCACTTGAATCGCGTCCAGCAACGCTTCCCCGAACACCTCGCGCCCCGTCGATTTGGGAGGTGGTTGCTGCAGATAGGGATGCGCCATCAGCCATTCCAATAGGGATGCATGCACTGTTCCAACGGATGCCAGTGCGCCGTCCGCGTCGTAGTGGCGCGCGCCGTGCGTACCTTGCTGCACCGCAAGGTCGATGAGGGCGTTGGCAGGGCCGGTATCAAATGCCTGAATCGTTTCGGGTGCGCCGCCCGCAGGCAGAACGGTGATGTTCGCCATACCTCCCAAATTCAACACGATTCGATGCTCGGTTGCGTGGCGCAGCAACAACCAGTCTACAATCGGCACGAGCGGCGCGCCCTGACCGCCGTACGCCATGTCGCGTGTGCGAAAGTCTGCCACGACCGGTACGCCTACTCGCGCAGCAATCACATCGGGTTGCCCAATCTGCAGCGTGTTGGGTACCGAAGTCCCAAACAGCGTCGCGTTCGGCGCGTGCCAGATGGTCTGTCCATGGGAGCCGACAAAATCGACGTGGGGCGGTTGCGCCCGCTGGATTAGTTCCAGAGCGGTTTGAGCGAACCGTTGCCCCAGATAGGCATCCCATGCGCACAGGTCGGCTAAGTTGCCTTCGCGCATCAAGCGTAGTAGTCCGGCGCGTTCATCTGGTGTGTAGGGTGCGTGGTGGTTGGCAAGCGTCACTACCTGAATCGCGTCGCCTGCGCCGACGATTTTGACCAGAGCGGCATCGATACCATCCAGCGAGGTGCCTGCCATCAAACCGATTGCGAATCGTTCGGCAGTTGGGGAGATAATCGGGAACCTTCGCAGCGGCGCGTCAGTCATAGGATTACAACCTCGCTCCGGAATTTTGCAGGAGGCGCGGGCGGGGTATCCGCGCCTCCCGTGTGTGGTGGGGTTGGTGAGGAAAGTCGCCCAGAAAGGAGCCGCCTCGCGATTGTTCCTCGCCAACCCATATTATACACGATTTGTTCGCGTTTTGCGTTTCACAGCCCATAGAGCGGGACGAATTTCCGCTCGAAATAGCGCAGGAGCGGTTCTGCGCTGGGCGGTTCGCCCGTGATATGCTCGATGAGCTGTTTCGCGGGGTAGCGCTGCCCCTGCTGATGCACCTTCTCACGCAGCCATTCCAAAAGAGGCATGAACTCACCCTTGCGGAACTGCGTATGCAGGTCGCCCAGCTCGCGCTCCGCCGCCTCGAACAGTTGCGCTGCAAACAGGTTCCCCAGCGAGTAGGTCGGGAAATAACCAATCATTCCGCCCGACCAGTGGACATCTTGCAGCACGCCCTCAGCGTCGTTGGGCGGCTCGAAACCCATATAGGCTTTGAATCGCTCGTTCCATGCCGCGGGCAAGTCGGCAGCCTGTAGCTCGTTGCGCAGCAGCGCGAGCTCCAGCTCAAAACGCAGCATAATGTGCAGGTTATAGGTCACCTCGTCCGCTTCAACGCGAATGGTGGAGGGTTGGACAGCGTTCACAGCAAACACGAAGTCGTCCAGCGACACATCGCGCAGGGCGTCGAAGTGCTTTTGGGCGATGGGGTAGAAATACTCCCAGAAGGCGCGGCTGCGCCCGACGAAGTTCTCCCACATGCGCGACTGCGATTCATGCACGCCCAACGAGGTCGCCGAACCCATCGGCGTGCCCCAGTGTTCTTCGGGAAGTCCCATCTCATAGAGCGCGTGTCCCAGCTCATGAATAGTGCCGAACAGTGAGGGGTTCAAGAAATCCTCGTAGTAGCGCGTGGTGATGCGCACATCGCCGGGCGTGATGCGGATGGCGAACGGATGCACCGTGGGGTCTAAGCGTCCGCGCTGCCAGTCGAAGCCAATCGATTCCGCGACGAGCCGGCAGAACGCCTCCTGCGCAGCGCGCGGGTAGTGGCGGTGCAGGAGGCTCGTGTCCGGTTTGCGTGGGGCGTTCTGTATCTGCGCCACCAGTTCGGGCGTGCGCCGGCGCAACGGCTCGAACAAACGCTCGACCTCCTGCGCTGTCATGCCTTGCTCATACTCGTCCAGCAGCGCGTCATAGGCTTCCTGCTCGTAGCCCAACAGTTCGGCTATCTCGCGCACCAGTTTGACAATCTTCTCCAGATGCGGCTGGAACAGGCTGAAATCCGATTCCTCGCGCGCCTCCTCCCACACTTTCTCGGCGAGGCTGGTCGTGCGGGTGAACTCGATGATCAGTTCCGTAGGGATTTTGGTGAGTCGGTCATATTCGCGCCGCCACTGACGAATGTTCACCGCCGTTGTGCTGTCTGGGGGTTGAATTAGTTCGCTTGCTTCCAGTTGGCTCAGCCACTCGCCGATGCGAGGGTCGGTAGAACGCTGATGAATCATGCCCGACAGCAGCGCGAGCTGGTTCGCACGATGAGGCGCGGCTTTGGAGGGCATCATCACACGCTGGTCCCAGCCCAATACAC
>JAOAFW010000097.1 GCA_026416065.1 Fimbriimonadales bacterium | reverse complement strand
AGATGTGTATAAGAGACAGGCCACAGCCCAGCACGGTGATGCGCACTTGCGTTTAGCCCTCCTTCTCTTGATGTAAGAGTGTGAGCGCATGGCGCAGCGTGGGGATAAGCCGGTTGGCGACTGCCTGTGCGGCGACAGCGATGGCTTGGCGCACGGCGTAGCGGTCGGAGCGTCCGTGCCCAATGATGCACACGCCGTCCACGCCCAGCAGCGGCGCGCCGCCCCATTCGCGATAATCCAGTCGTCGCTTGATGCGTCCAAAGGCGGGCTTCAGCAGCGCCAAAGGCAGCTTGTTCAAGGTGTTGCGTGTGAGTTCCTCTTTGACCACTTTCAGCACCATCTCCGCTACGCCTTCGCTGGTCTTCAGGAAGATGTTGCCCACAAAGCCGTCGCACACCACCACATCAGCGACACCCTCGTAGAAGGTTTTGCCCTCTACATTGCCCACGAACTCGTCCTTGAGCTGGCTATGCAGGAGTTGATACGCTTCTTTGGTAAGGCTGTTGCCTTTGGTGGCTTCCTCACCGATGTTGAGCAGCCCAACGCGCGGATGAGGGATTTCCAGCACTTGCGCGGCGTAGATTTGACCCATCAGCGCGAAGTCCAGCAGCTGACGGGGGGAACAGTCCACCGTCGCGCCGCTATCTAAAAGTACACAGCGCCCCGTATAGGTAGGCAGCACGGTGGCGATGGCGGGGCGGTCGACAAACGGGAGTCCACCCCAGAGCAGTTTGGCAGTGACGCCGACTGCGCCCGTGTTGCCCATCGACACCAGTGCGTCTGCCTTGCCCTCTTTGACGAGTTTGGCGGCGACCACCAGGGAAGAGTCGCGTTTGCGCCGGATTGCCATCACCGGCGAGTCGTCCATTGTAATCACTTGCGAGGCGTGGTAAATTGTCAGGTTCGCAGGGCGTCCACGAGTGGGCAGCAGCGGCTCGATTTGCGCTGTGTCGCCCACCAGCAGGATCTCGAAGCTCACCTGCCGTGCCGATTCCAGTGCGCCGGCTACAATCTCGTGGGGGGCGTGGTCGCCCCCCATCGCATCGACAGCGATACGCATTGTTTACTCGTTGGCAGCGACGGACTCGGTAATCGCCGCTTCGTATTTGCGCTTTTTATAGTAGCCACACACGGAGCAGGCACGATGGGGCAGTACCGTCGCGCCGCAGTGTGTGCAGCGGCTCAAGCCCGGCGTTTCCAGTTTATAGTGCGTGCGTCGCTTTGCGCCACGCGCGTGCGAATGTCGTCGTTTCGGGTTCGCCATAGTCTTGCCTCCTTCTGTTTCAATCCTCGCTGTACCATGCTCGCGCCAGTGCCTCGAAGGCGGGGTGTCCCGCTTTCGGTGCACAGCTGCAAGCACCCTCGTTCAGGTTCTGTCCGCAGGTGGGGCACAACCCTTTACAGTCTTCCTTGCAGACAGGTGCTATCGGCAACTCCAGCAATAGATATTGCCGAAGCAAATCGTCCACATACAGGTGGTTCCCCTCAAATACGGGGAACGAGTCCCGATCTTCCACTTCGGCGTAGCCATACGCGCTCAATCCAGCGGGTGTGCCCACCAATGGAAACTCCTCATGGATTTCGAACGCCACGGGCAGCTGGAAGTAGCTCAAGCAGCGACCGCACTCCAGCCACACGGTAGTTTCAAACCGTCCGTAGAGACGCAAGATGCGTCCACCGCTTTCGGCGACCAGCACGCCGCGTATCGGTTCCGCCAGCGGGGGAGCCTCTTCCCGCTCCAACCGAACTTCGATCGGGTACTCTACGCGCCGTCCAGGGTGCTGGACGACATCATTCAAATCCAAGCGATACACATTCATCGCAGCTCCCCCTGTAGCCTGCAGGCTACGAGCAACAAGTATACCCGATGGGGCGCATCGCGCAACAAGTACATTGGATAGGTGCACGCATGCCCCCAGCAGTTCTACCTGTTCAGGGGTTCACTGCGGCTTACTTACTGCGGACATGGCGCGGCGCTTGCGCCCCCATGCATCTGCGTCGGGACTTCCCGTTCAATCGGCGCGCCGACCATGTTGCCCCATTCCGTCCAGCTACCGTCGTAGTTGCGCACGTTAGGATAGCCGAGCAGGTACTTCAGCACGAACCATGTATGCGACGAGCGCTCCCCGATGCGGCAGTAGGCAATCACCTGCTTGTCGGGCGTGATGCCCTGCGCTTCGTAGAGGGCGCGCAGCTCTTCGGGGGATTTGAAGGTGCCGTCCTCGCGCACGGCTTGCGCCCACGGGATATTGCGTGCGCCCGGAATATGACCACCGCGCTGCGCCGTCTCCATCAAACCCGGCGGGGCAATCAGCTCACCTGTGAACTCCTTCGGGGAGCGCACATCCACCAGCGCGACATCAGGACGGTTCAGGCTTTCGTACACCTGTGGGAGGAACGCTCGCAGCGAAAGGTCAGGCTCCTGCGCACGGTACTCGGTCGTGGGGTAGCTGGGTACTTCGGTCGTAATCGGACGCTCTTCCGCCAGCCACTTCTTGCGCCCGCCGTCCATGATTCGCACATCCTCGTGCCCGTACAGCTTCAACACCCAGAACGCATACGCGGCGAACCAGTTGTTGTTGTCGCCGTACAGCACGATTGTGTGTGCGTTGGAAACCCCCAGCGAGCCAAGTAGCGACTCCAGTTGCTCTTTTGAGGGGATGTCGCGGCGGATAGGGTCTTGCAGCTGCGTTTGCCAGTTCAATCCTATCGCGCCAGGGATATGCCCCTGCTCATAGGCAGTCGTGTCTACATCCACTTCAATCAGGCGAATATGCGGGTCGTTCATATGTTGCTGCACCCAGTCGGTAGAAACGAGAACGGTGTTCATAGTCCACCTCCGCCCTCGATTTTACCTGATGGCGGCGAGGGCGATTCCTGCGCCGGAATCATCGCGCCTACTGGCACGATTTCATACCCCTTCGACTGGAGATACTCAATCAGGCGCGGCAGCAGATCCAGCGTCTCAGGGATTCCATCATGCAGGAGAATAATCCCGCCGTTGCTGATTTGCGAAAACAGTCGCTCCGCCAGCACGCCCTTGGGGGGATTAGCGTAGTCGCCCGGGTCGTCTGTCCACAGCACCATCCAGTAGCCGAGCGACTCGGCGACCTGAGCGACTGTGTGATTGTAGTCTCCGCCTGGCGGGCGAAAGAGCGTAGGGGTCTTGCCCGTAATCCGTTGAATGACCGCCCCGCACTTTTCCAACTCCTCAGCAATGGCTTCCGAATCCAGTTTGGTCAGGTTCACATGGTCGTAGGTGTGGTTGCCTATCTCCTCGCCTGACTCATGCAGTAACTGAATCAGTTCGGGATGCTTTTCTGCCCTCTTGCCGACCACGAAAAAGGTGGCATGCACCTTATAGCGCTTCAGTATCTCCACGATGCGGGGGGTGTAATCCGGATGGGGCCCGTCGTCGAAGGTGAGTGCAATCCAGCGGCGTTTGGGATCGCCCCGCATCAGTTTCCGCACGGCGATGTTCTGTTCTATCTCGGCGTCATGTTGCGACTGCAGGTCGCTGAGGCTTTTGTAGGTCTCTGGAATCGGAAGCGACTGCGC
>JAOAFW010000088.1 GCA_026416065.1 Fimbriimonadales bacterium | reverse complement strand
AGATGTGTATAAGAGACAGCGTTCAGGGCGTGCTGCAGAGGCGGCAGTCTCCGTGCTGCCTCTTTCCAGCCCATGTTCGCCAGCTCCAGCACCCAGCGGGTGGTTTCGTTAGTCAGGGCGTATGTACTGGTACCAGGCACTGCGCCGGGCATGTTGGTCACGCAGTAGTGGATAATTCCATCCACCGTGTACACAGGATGGGAGTGGGTCGTCGGTTTCGATGTTTCGGCGATGCCGCCCTGGTCGATACTGATGTCCACGATGACTGCTCCTGGCTTCATCAGCGAAAGCATCTCGCGGGTGATCAGGATGGGCGCACGCGCGCCCGGTCGCAACGCTGCACCGATGACCAGGTCCGCGCGCCTTAGTTCCTCACGAATGTTGTAGGCGTTTGACATCAGCGTGTCCACATTCTTGGGCAGGATGTCCTCCAGCACGCGCAGGCGTGCAATGTTAATATCCAGCACGGTCACGTTTGCGCCGATTCCAGCGGCAATTTTGGCGGCGTTGGTACCGGCAACACCACCACCCAACACGACCACATGCGCCGGACGCACACCGGGCACCCCCGAGAGCAGGATACCCCTGCCTTCCATCGGTCGTTCCAGGTACTTCGCTCCTTCCTGGATCGCCATACGCCCGGCGATTTCGCTCATTGGGATAAGCAGAGGCAAAGAGCCGTCGTCCATCTGCAGGGTCTCGTATGCGATACACACCGCGCCGCTTTGCATCATCGCCCGGGTTAACCCTTCGTCGGCGGCGAAGTGGAAGTAGGTAAAAATGACCTGTCCGGGGCGAATCAGGGGATACTCTTGTGGAAGAGGCTCTTTCACCTTCACCACCATATCGGCTTCAGCGTACACTGTTTGCGCATCGGGTACGATGCGTGCGCCCGCCTGAGCGTACTCTTCATCGCTGATGCCAGTTCCCTTACCTGCGCTTGTCTCGATGAGCACCGTGTGCCCCGCCTTAGTCAATATCTCCACTCCTGCGGGCACCATCGCCACGCGATACTCGCTGTCTTTAACTTCTTTTGGTACTCCGATAATCATCCAGTTCCTCCCCTAACACCGTTGTTAGTCGGGACTCACAACTTGCTGCGTCCACGCGATATTTCCCCCTGCGAGATGATTTCTCCTGTTAGCGGAAAACCCGTTGACAACCCTTCGCGGCAAGCCATAAAATGAATGCACACTCTGAAGGAGGCGATTCAGCCAATGCTGCAACGTCGTCCGGTGCAATCGCGAACGATACGTCTTGCTGGCGCGGATGGCGCGCTGGACAATCCGCTCAAGGGCTGGGCAGCATACAGCGAAGAATGGAACCGTTACGCCCTGCCTGCACGAATGGCGTATTTCTACGTCTCTTGGCGCGAACTGGAACCGGAACGCGGAAGGTATCGCTTTGCGGAGTGGGAAGCCAGCAGGTGGGAAAATACCAGCGCGCGAGGCAAACATATCGTCTTCCGTTTGTATCTGGACTATCCCAACCTGCCGACCGGTGTGCCACAATGGGTGGTAGATAGCGGCGTCGCTATGCGTCCATACAACATCCCCGACATTGGCAGGGGGATGGCTCCCGACTACGATGACCCGCGCCTGTTGAACCCGTTGCTGGAGTTCATCACTGCGT
>JAOAFW010000083.1 GCA_026416065.1 Fimbriimonadales bacterium | reverse complement strand
AGATGTGTATAAGAGACAGATGCTGCGCAAGTTCACGAGCATCCTGCGCGGGCTGGTCGTGCTGCCCGAAAACATGCAACGAAATCTTGAGCTGCTGGGTGGATTGCCCTACAGCGAACATGTGATGCTCGCGCTGATTCAAAAAGGTCTCTCGCGCGAACACGCCTACAAACTCGTACAGCGCAACGCCGCCCGCGTGTGGGACGAAGGCATCGCCTTCGTCGACGCCCTGCTAAGCGACCTCGAAGTGCGCCAATACCTTAGTGAAGACGCGATACGACAGTGTCTCGACCCTCAACACCACCTGCGCCATCTCGAAGCGACGGTGCGGAGAGTGTTGGGAGAGGATTGAGTCCTTCCTGTATCACGCTGGCTCTCTTGGAAGCGACGGTATTCTCGTCGTCGCCGTTGCGCTTCTGGGCTAAGAGTGCGCGGCGGTAATCACTTACTTACAACACGCCACGTCTCGCCATGACGCTTCACCCCATACGTTGAGCCAATCAGCAGCTGGTGTAGAGCACCCTCGAGCGTGGCGTCTTCCACATCCAGCACCACCAGTGGCTCCTCACCGTTAGGAACCCACTCGATAGGGGTCTGGTAGAGGCTGGCGAGCTGGCGCAGGGCGTCGCCCAGTTTCGCTTGCAAGCGCACGCTGGCGATTTTTGCAGGTGGATAGCCTGCTGGCACAAACAGCACCCGCTTCTGCCCATCAAACACCCACCACAGCGTCAGCACACGCTCTTTGGAATGCTGCAAATGCATCTGGAGAGGGATTTCGACGGTCTTACCCGGTTGCAGTTTGCCCTGCCAGACCACCATCGACTCTGCTTTTGTCTCAGGGTCGGGCGCGTAGTACAGTTCTGCTGTCACTTCGCGATTCATGCGCGCTTCCAGCACAGGCAGACGCGCGCCATTCTCGGCTTGACGGTACACGATAAATACCCCTGCCTGAACAGGCTGGGGCATCTCGATTTCGGGTTTTTTCTTCTGGACAGGGGCAGGGAAATTTTCCCCCTTCACGCTGTCTGACTGCGCAGCGAAGAAGCCCATCAGGAACAGTCCCGCAGCGACCGCCGCTGCGCCTGCCCATCGCCAGAACGCAACGCGCTGATGCGCCTCACGCACGCGCGCGTTCGCCCGTACATGGGTCATAATCCGTCCATGCAAGTCTGCAGGTGGCGTGACTTCGGGCATTGCACTCAACCCCCGCCAGATGGCTTGAAAAAACTCCAGCTCACCGCGACACGCAGTACAAGCGTCTAAATGCGCCTGCACGCGATCGCGCATCGCTCCGCTCACAGACCCTTCAATATATTCGTTCAGTAAGTTTCTCACTTGCTCACAGCGCATCGTTCGCCTCCTGTGGCTGTCCTATTGTAGGACTGGTTTCGACTCCGAAAAGTTCCCGATAGGGTTCCAATAGTTCTCGCAAGGCGTTGCGGGCGCGGTTCAGGCGCGACTTAATCGTGCCCAGCGGCAGCCCCAGAATCTGTGCAATCTCTTCGTAGGGACGCTCCTCAATGTGAAACAGTACGACCATTACGCGCTGATACTCAGGGAGTTGCTGAATCGCCTCCATCAGCACGCGCTTTTGCTCCTCCTGCATAGCGTGTCCCATGATATCGATGTTCTCATCCTCGATGGGCAGCTCCATCGTTTCGTCACTGTCTTCAGTGGACAGTTCCAGGGGGATGTGCTGATGGCGCGCCTCGCGTTTACGGAAGTCAAAAAACACGTTGCTCACCACTCGATACAGCCAGGTGGAGAGTTGCGCGTCACCTCGAAAGCGTTTCAGCGAGTTGTACATTCGCAAGAAGGCTTCCGCAGCGACATCGGCGGCATCGTCGGGGTTATTGGTCAGGCGGTAGGCGAGTTGATAGACCTTCTGCTCGTAGCGACGCACCAGTAGGTCGAACGCGAGATCGTCGCCCTCTCTGAACCGCTCGATAAGAATCTCGTCGCTGCTATAATCGTAAGCGTACATACCCTCCCGCCTGCGCTTGGTGGCTTGAGCCGTTTTGTCCAAGCACGACACACGGACAAGATTGCTCGTGCTACTTTGCAGCCTCCCGCAGCGCCTGCTGTTCCTCCTCCGATAGTCCAATCGTTGAGGCGTGTTTCTGGATACGCTTGGCGTACACACGCATCTCCTGTCGGCTATGGATGCCGCTTAGCACGACTCCGTCGCCCTGTTCGTTCAGCACTGCCAGCGCGAAGCTCTGCTGCCCGCCCATATCTGGAAAGGCATCGTAGCGCACCATGCCTACGCGCTGTAAGCACTGGTTCGTTTGACTCTGTAGTTGCTGTAGATGGTTCCCGTGCGCCTTGAGCATCTCCTCTATCAGCGCGACGCGGCGCAGGGTTTCGTAGAGCGTGTGCTCGAGTGAGCCGCCTTCGGAATGGGTCATCAGCTGCTTCCAGCGGCGCATGAATTTGCCCCAACGCCACGCCTGCACGCCGTTCCATATCAGCAGGATTGCCACCGCAACAGCCAAGCCCAGCACCACCTGCGGTCGTTGCGCCCAGTTCAACAACACTTGCCAGTCCATAGATTAGCAGGAATTGTACCTGCTGTGCTGTCTCGTCCGATACAGCCACCCCGTTTTGATTAACGATTCAGCGTCAGGGGCGCGATTCTTGTTCAGGGTCCGCGGGCGTGTCTGCGTGGGGTATACTGCCGCGTGGAGGCTGACGATGAGACACTCATTACGCGCTTTTGGACTGGGAGTGTTGTTGACGCTGGGCTGTGTGGCGGGCTATACGCAGCTGGATAAGATTCTGAAGGCGGGCGGGATTGCCGTCGTGGTGGACCGGTTCGGCGGGGACATGGACAGGGCGATTAACCGCCTCACGAACACGAAGCCTGATAAGAACTTCGCCACGAAGGTAGTGCCGATTATCAGCGCGGGCAACGGTGCCCATATCGGCGCGGCGCAGGTGATGGGCAAGCCCGATGTGGTGCGCCAGGTGCAGGCGGTCGCACAGGTTGAGGGCGACTTTCTGGGGCGTGAGGTGCGCCTACGCGCGCTGATTCCCATCTCCACGAAGAACCCGCAACGCAGCATCAATCGCGTGGAGGGTGTGGGCGTTTCGGGGATTATTGACATAAAAATCTAACCGTCCACGAGAGGATGCGCGAGGGACTATACGCGATCGTGGGCAGCGCGGGGATTGGCAGCGACACGGCGCCCTATCGGATCGGCGTGGCTGCGCCCGCAGCGGTGGTGATGCCCGAAACGGAGGCGGAGGTGTGCGCCCTGATGGAGTATGCGCAGGGCATGCGCGCCCCATGCGTTGTGGCGGGCAACGGCACGCACTTGACGGGGCTTATTCCCCATGACAAGGCGTGGTGGCTGCTCAGCACGCGCCGCATGAGTCGTGTGATCGACTACTCACCTCAAGATCTGGTACTGACCGTCGGCGCGGGGATGACGCTGGAGGCGGTTCAGGAACTGCTGCGCGAACATAATCAGTACCTGCCGTG
>JAOAFW010000055.1 GCA_026416065.1 Fimbriimonadales bacterium | reverse complement strand
CGTCAGGAATGTTCACAGAGCCACCCCAGTCACCCGGATACTCCAGCGTGGTGCGGGGCTCAAGGTTGTTGTCCCGAACTTGCACGCGCACACGCCGCTCCGCCAAGTCAGGATACTGCTCCAGAATCTCGCGCAAAGTTCCCACGATAGTAGGCGGCATGCTCTCAGCTACCTCCATGTCAAGTATACCCCGCATGTGAATTCCCCCCGCCCTCTATGGTAAAACCCCCTTGTGGAGGAACTGCCATGCCAACGACCCTGACTCGGACTTTTCAATCGGCAGAGGATTTAATTGCTCGGATGCAAGACCTACCGAGCTTGCCCGCAGTAGTGATGCGGGTGTATCAAATGGTGGACGATCCGAATGTGCATGCACATCAAGTGGCGCAGGAGATTAGCAAAGATCAGGGGTTCACAACGCGCGTATTGCGTATTGCGAACTCGGCGTACTATGGGATGAGTCGTCAGGTTGCGACCATCGAGGAGGCAGTTGTGGTGCTGGGTATGAACACGGTGAAGAACCTTGCACTCATCGCCGCGACTTATCCGCTATTCCAACGCGCCCTGATTGGCTACACGCCCCATGTGAGCGGTATGTGGACGCACTCGCTGGCGGTAGGGCTGATTACGCAGCTGGGCGCACGTCAGTTCGATACGCGCGTGCGTAACGAGGCATTTACAGCAGGGTTGCTACACGATGTGGGCAAGCTTGTGATTAGCTCTACACTCACAAACTGGATGGGTGAACTCCATGACCTCGTACATCATCAAAACAAATCTGTGCATGAAGCAGAGGAAGAGCTGTTTGGTTTCACCCATGCAGAGGTCGGCGCGCTACTGGCGGAGCGGTGGAAGCTACCAACTCATATCGCCCAGATGATTCGCTATCACCATCAGTCAATCGAGGTGGACGACCCCGCCTGCGCGCTCATTGAGTACGCGGACTACTGTGCAAACCAGCTTGGTTATCAAATGAATCCGGAAGCGGCGCAGGAACCATTCGATACGCGCGTGCTGAACCGGCTGAACATGACGCTCGAGGAGTCGGAGCTGTTTATGCAGCGTGCGAGCGAGCTCCTCAACGCTTCGCAGACGCTGTTCCAACTGAAATAACGACTCAGGAGCGTGGGAGGGACGCGCTGCGGCGTGGAGAGGGACGCGCCGCAGCGCGTTAGAGCGCTACCACTATGATGGGATCATTCTCTGTTCGGGGATGGGGGACGACCTCCATCGCCCCCCATCCCCTCAGAAGTAAGGCGCGAACGAAAACACCTTGCCCTGCTGAACATGCTCCTTCACCTGACAGGCATAATCCCGCACCCACGGGTTCTCGTGGTTGAGAAACGGCTCCACCAGCGGCAACGCCTGCTCGCCTCCAACCGTCGCCAACACCCGCATCAACGCCACCAAGCCAATCCCTGAACCCTTGAGCTGATCCCGATGCTGCGCCGCCCACTCCAGCTTCTTCCAGACCAACGGCAACACCGAAACCCCCATATCTGCCAGTACCTGCGCTTTCGGCAACTCGTTGCTGCTGTACACTTGCCAGTGCACCGCTTCGTCAACGATGTGCTGCGCCGCCTTGTCGGGCGGCACCTTCGCAAGCTGGACATACGCCTCGTAGGTCTCCCGAATGAGCAAACCGCGCCCCACCTCGTAGTCCAGTCGGATAATCGCGCTGGCGGGGGTGATGTCCACTCCCTTCCAGCCCGCCTCCAGCAACATCTGCCCGTACTGCAAAATCAGGTCTTCGTATAGCCCCGCGCGCCCGTGAACATACTTGTCGGCTTCCTTGATGGCTGCATCCAGCTCCCGATGCCAGGCGCCGATGTCGCTGCTGAACCCCGCGTGCTGGAGCATTCGCTCAAAGCGGCGAACAAGGTCAGCCGCGCTGGCGACCTCGGGGATGTCGCGGACGGCTTTGAGGCGCGCTATCACGGCTTTTGTCAGCGAGCTGGAGGGCGCGACCAGCGTGCGTTGAGGCTGGGGCTTGCGCATCTCCGCTTCCCACAGGGCGAGTTTCTCCTCAAGAAACGAAATAGACGCCGTGTCGTTCAGGCGACCGAGAGTTCGGACAGCCTGGTTGAGAACATACCAATACTCGCTTTCGTGATCGAGCAGTTGTTCGGGGTCTTGGGTGTGGAACTTGTACTCACCGCGCAGGTAGCGTCGTGCGTATTCCAGGCGTTTGGCGCGCGGTACATCCCCGCTGCGCAGAAGGAGCGTGATTTTGGCGAGGTTTTCTTTGTGGCGTGGGTCGATCTGGTCGATATCCAGTTGGGCGATCCAGGCGGTGGATGTGGGAGTCTTTTGGGTGGGTTGTGGGGCGTCGGTTTGCGCCGCCAGCGGGGCGGCGCAGAGCAGTATTATCAGTGTTGTAGCCAGTGTTGTTGTGCGCATAGCTGTTGACCTCCTGAAAATGGTCTTTACCACCCTGTCAGAAGGCAGAGCCTACGCCAAAATCAAAAACCCTGCCCTGCTGAATGTACTCCTTCGCCTGACAGGCGTAATACTGTACCCACCTATCTTTGTCATTGACAAATGGCTCAACAAGGAGCTGTCTCTTATACACATCT
>JAOAFW010000387.1 GCA_026416065.1 Fimbriimonadales bacterium | reverse complement strand
TCGCTCGGCGCGGATTCTGCAGACGGCGATTGAGGAACCTGCGGTCGCGGAGATTGCGAAGCGCTCGCGGGGCACTCCGCGCATCGCGAATCGCCTGCTGCGGCGCGTGCGCGACTTCGCGCAGGTGCTGGGCACAGGCGTGATCACGCTGGAGATTACGCAGGACGCCCTGCAGCGGCTCGGCGTCGACCCGCTGGGGCTGGACGAGATGGATCACAAAATCCTGCGCACGCTGATAGAGAAGTTCGGGGGCGGTCCGGTCGGGCTGGACACGCTCGCCGCCGCCGTTCAAGAAGATGCCGGCACGATTGAAGATATGTACGAGCCGTTCCTGATGCAGCTGGGCTTTCTACAGCGCACTGCGCGCGGGCGAATCGCAACGCCCCACGCCTACACGCATCTGGGACTGTCGGTTTCAGGCGTCGCGATTCAGCCGCCGCTGGAACTCAACTAACGACGATAACGCTGACGCTGGACCTGCTTGTTGCCTTGCTGGTCGATAATCACCTGTTGCTGGTATATTTCGCCGTTCAGCTGCACCTGGTAGGTGAACTCCATATCAATCTTCTGACCGAACATCTCCATCTGCGCTTTGATGGGCGGCGTATGTTCCAAAATCACGGTGTCCGATGGATCGCCCTGTTTGGGCGGTTTGTACACAAGGCGCACTTCCGTGCCATCGCTGAGCTGGATGGGCTTCGTAAGGTCATTCGGCGCATATTTAGGCGTCAGCTCTTTCAGGCTCTTGGGATACTTGCCGTTGTTGGCAGTTGCATACTGTTGCAAAGCGTCATAGGCACTGCGCTGGACAGGCACCACCACCTGAGCTTTGGAGACTACAGCCTCAATTGGTTTCCCAAAAGTGGTTACGACGGAGCGAAATAAAAACACTCCTGCGATGGCTGCAATCACTACCAATCCCAGACAGCCGATACCGCCCAACACCCAGCACGATGTGCGACCAATCAAGCGCCTCGTTGTCGGAGTTCTCATCTTGATTCTCCCGAGAATTAGTTATACCCCCGCTCTGAGGTTCCTGCGAGGCGTTAGCCTATGGGCGCGCTGTTAATCATCAGGTGGAACTGGCACTCCAGCGCTTCCGCTGCGCGACGGCACATCACCATCCGCTCCAGAAAAATCTCGAAATACTCCATCAGGCTGGCGACGCTGGTGTCGATCTCCAGATTCAGCTCAATCAGTCGCTCTTTGGGCATCACGCGCAGGCGCGATCGCTGCGTGGCGAAGTTCACACGGTCGTGAATATCGAACTCGCCCTGATTGGGATTCTGCACACGCGAGAAATGCACATCGGATTTATCGGCAAGGATGACCGTAGACGCCGCGTAGTTCACGGGGAATCCTGTCGTCTCCTCATGGTTGCCAATAGCGCTGATGATAATCGCGATCTCGTCAGCGGGCATACCCATCTGGGTCAGCAGCTGGAACGCAATCATCGCGCCTGTCTGCGCGTGATGGTCGCGGTTAATCACGTTCCCGATGTCGTGCATAAAACCCGCAATCGCGGCAAGTTCTGCCTGCCGTTCCGAATAACCCAGTTTCAGGCACAGTCGCCGCGCGTTGTTAGCAACCAGACCCGCGTGGCGCAGCCCGTGCTCCGTGTAGCCCATCGCATACAACATCTGGTTCGCCATCTGAATATAGGTGCGGACAGTCTCATTGTTGCGCACATCGTCCAGCGTAATCAGCGCCATAGCATTAAGATTCTCGGCTCATTAGTGATGTTCCTGTAAGACGCGCTGCGTGAGGCGTTCGTCCAGCTGTGCCTCCAGCAACAAGGCGTAGGCGTCGCAGTCTTCGGGCAGATACGGGCGCAGCTTCACCGCGTCTTTGGCGGTGGTCAGTACCGTCCTGTCCGAAAAGAAGCGCAGCTCGTCGGGTCTATAGGCGTGATGATCGGGGAAGGTGTGAACGCTCGCTATCGTGTAGCCCAGCGACTGCGCGGCTTGCACGAATCGCTCCGGACGAGCGATGCCGCAGACGAGCGTGAAGGGACGATTTTGTAGAGCAGTCAACGATAAGCGTTCGCCTGTGCAGAGGTGGAGGAGAGTGATGGGGGTAATAACGGCGTGATAAGTTGGTATGCCCTCACCCCCACGCCCCCTCTCCCGCGCGCGGAAGAGGGGGAGCTGACTCCCCTCTCCCACTGCGTGGGAGAGGGGTTGGGGGTGAGGGTAGCGGTCTATCTCCCCCCTCCCACATGCGGGAGAGAAGGTCGGGGGGTGAGGGCGAATTGCCACCCTCACTATCCCCCCCGCCCTTCGCAACCCCGACGGCGGCTCGCGCAACGGTCCTGCAGGCAAGCAGTAGCCGTTCCCCAACAGCGACTCCGCGGGCAACAACACCAGATCCAGCGTCCTTGCCAGCGGCAGGTGCTGGAAGCCGTCATCAAGCACTAAAACCTCAGGCGACCAGCGTGCAATCGCCGCCTGCGCCGTGCGCACGCGCCACCTACCGACGGCAATCGGCACATCGGGCAGCGTGAGCCGCAATTCGGCGGCTTCATCGCCCACCTCAGCGGGGTCAGGATACTCACAGGGATCAACCAAAGTCACCTCGCGATAGCGACTGCCTCCGTAGCCGTGTGTCAGCACCGCCACACGCCGTCCCGATTCGTGGAGCAGGCGAGCGATCGCTATCGTGATAGGGGTCTTACCCACGCCTCCCGCCCACAACGAGCCGACGCCAATCACAGGCACAGGCATCTGCGCGCGCCGTTTCAGCCCCAGCCGGTACACGCCCTCGTAAGCGCGCCAACCAAGCGCGTATAATCCCGCCAACCCGCGCAGCCACAAGGGAGGCTCGGATTGCCAGAGCTGCTCCAGCCTTCGCTCAGCTAATTTCACAGTCAGGCGGATTGTACCATACCATCAGGTATACTCCCCTCACCTGCAACGAAGGAGGTCAGAACTATGCACGACATCATGCCAATTCGGCGCATCGACCATGTGCGCTTTTTTGTGAGCAACGCCAAACAGGCAGCGTACTACTACCGCACGCTGTTCGGCTTCGATGTGGTCG
>JAOAFW010000030.1 GCA_026416065.1 Fimbriimonadales bacterium | reverse complement strand
CGCATACATCTACCTCCCTATATGAAGCTAGCCTGAAGTGTACCTCAATTCGGGGTGTCGGAAAAGTCCTTGAGAGTGTTGCAGGGGTCGTTCCTGCGAACGAGGGGAGGTTCAGTCGTCTGATTCGGTGATTGGCAGCGCGATGTCCGCAAGGAGCGATTCGAGGGAGACCTGCTGCGATTTGATACGCCACTCTAGAACGGCTTCGCGTCCAGCGGCTTGCTCAAGTGGTATCCAGAGTGTGCTGTCTTGGTCGTTCGTTAGGCGTTCTGCTGCGGTGAGGCACTGTACTGCCAGTGGATAGTTGCCCAAGCGTTGAGCGTAGCGACTGATTCGAAGGAGCAGGGGGCGCGCCTGGGCTGGGCTGTGATGCTGGAGCATCGCCGCCAGCGCCCGACGCGCCCAAAGAGTCGCCTCCTCCCAGTTTTGCTCGCGTTCGGCAACTTCCGAAAGGTTTTGCAGGGGATGATAGCGATACCACACCACCCGATAGCGTTGCGCCATGTCCAGGCTATGCAGGAACAGGGCGCGTGCAGTCGCATAGTCGCCCTCGCGCATTGCTAAGTCGCCCAGATTGTTGATACAGATAGTTTCGCCCATCGGTTCGTGGATTTCGCGCCAGAGAGCGAGAGACTCTTGGTAGAGTTGGCGGGCGCGTTCGTAGTCGCCCTGCTCCGCACGCCAGACGCCCCAATTGTTGAGCATCGTGGCGTAAGTACGCAGGTCGCCCTGTTGCTGCGCCAGTTGAGAGGCGGTGTGTAGCAGGGCTTCCGCGCGTGCCCGGTCGCCCATCTGATAGTATGCGGCGGCGAGGTTGCCCAGCGCGTTGAGCCTGAGGCGCGGCATCGACGGCGGCGCCAATTCCAACGCCTGTTCGAAAAGCGGCGCGGCGTCTGCAGGTCGCTCCTGTAGCCACAAAGTGACGCCCAGGTGCACCAATGTTTCTGCTTGATCGTCGGGTGCGTTGAGCGCGCGGCTGCGTTCCAGGGCGCGACGGAGATAATGCTCGCTGGTAGCATAGTCGCCCTGCACCCAGTGATAAAACCCTGCCGCGAACCACAGGCGAGCGGCTTGAATGAGGGTAGGATGGGCGTCGGCGACGGGCAAGAAGGTCTCGAGCAGGCGATGCGCTTCAGTGACCGCGCCGCGGCGCGTAGTGAAGATGACCGCAATCCGCGCCGCCTGCAACTGCTCTTCAGGGTGGAGCAGACGCATCGGCAACGCTAATAACGCCTCCAGCGCCCGCGCGCTGCCCCCACGCGACTCCCAAAAAGGCGTGAGTGTCAATGCTAAACGCAACGCCGACACCGGCTCGTACTCTACCCCCCATTCCAGCGCGAAATCCAGATTCGCCCGCTCCGACTCCAGCGACGCCCAATCTAAACCTGAAGCGGAGAGACGCTCCAACCGCTCACTCCAGAAGTATAAATAGCGGCTCAAAACGGCGCGCCGATCGTCCGAGTTGAGAAACTGCCCCACGAACTGTTGAACGATGTGGAGCATCGTATAGCGTCCTTCGCTGCAGCGCAGGAGCCCCGTGGATGTCAACGCCTCGAGGTCGTCAGGCTCCACTCCCAGCACGCTGGAGGCGCACTCTTGCTCCCAACCGGCGGGTAGCACCCCCAGTCGATTGAGTAAGGTTTGCTGTGGCGGCGTGAGCGAGGAGTAGCTTACTGTGAGGGAGTCCCACAAGGAGCGCCCGAAGGCGCTGGCGGCAGTGGGGCGTTTCCACCAGCGGGTGTCGCCCCAATAGGTGCGCAGCTGGGTCAAGGTCATTGAACGCAGGCGAGCAGCCAGCAGCTCAATCGTCAGGGGTAGTCCTTCGGACTGGCGCACCAGTTCAGCGACGAGGGATGCGTTGCTCTCGTTCAGCCGAAAATCGGGGTTCACTTGCTGTGCGCGTTCCACGAACAGGCGCACTGCGCTGTAGCGCCAAAGCGTTTCCACCGCCTCCACCCCTTCGGGAGGGATCTCCAGCGGCGGCAGTTCGTACAGATATTCTTCTTCCAGCTGAAGTGGGCGTGGTGTGGCGAGCAGCACGCGCAGTTGTGGCGCTGCCTCGCGTACGGCGCGAATCGCTTTTACCTGCGCAGCCGAAGGAGGGTGCTGCAAATCGATGACCAGGAGGGCGGGCTGCGTTCCCAACAAGCCGCTCAGCAAGTCGCAGAACTGGCGCTCGCTGACGGCGTCCCAGTTCAGGCGTCGCGCCCAGAGCTCATACAGCGATTCGCTGGGGTGGCTCAGGGCGACCCACCAGCGCGCCTCCCCGAAGGGGAACTCCGCTTGCCATGCGCATTCCAGGACGAACCGGGTCTTCCCGCAGCCGGGCGCCCCGATTACTGAAAAGACGCCCCCGCCCGCCCGCTCCAGCAGCATCCGTAGCGTTGCTAACTCCGCATCGCGCCCAATGAACATGCCCTGTACGCGCGGCAGCGACTTATTCAGGGCAGGCGGCGCTTGTAGCACGGGCGGCGCGTTTAGCCCCGGCAACGCCAGCTGGTACAGCGTTTCGCGAGGGAACTCGGCATCCAGCCAGTACGCCCCGAGCAGGCGCGTGGTCAGCGGCGCGCCTGACGCCTGAGTCAGGATAGCCGCTGCGCGCTGTGTGCAGATGGCTTGACTGGGCGCGCCAATCTGGAGCAGCCGCTCCACCACGCGCAACGGCGCGCCTTCCGCGCGTTGCCCTCGCGCTCGCATATGTCCCAAATCGAGCGTTAGCAATAGGCGCGGGCATCGCGCCGCTGCCTCGCTGAGAAAGCGCGCGAGCCGATCCAAATCGGTGAAAAAGGCGATGAGGCGGTCGCCGCCGCTTTCGAGGGCGACGCCGCCTGCCACGGTGCATGCTGTACGCAGCCAGGCGAGCGTCGTGCGGTCAGGGGTAGGGATTTTCGCGCCAACCACCATACCCAGCCCGCTCGTTAGGCGCGTTGTTCTGGACATCATCGGCGCAGGATTTACGCCCCCAGACGGCTCTTCGGCGGGTTCAGGCAACGCCTCGTAGAGTGCGCGGAGACGCTCCCGCTCTGCCTGCGCCCAGCGCATCGTGCAATGGGGCAAGAACTCGCCGCGGTACAGCGCTCGCGCCTGCGCTGCCCAGTGCGCGCGCTGCGCTTCATCCGAAGCGCTTTGTATTCGCGCCACTGCCGCCTCAAACTCCGCCACATCGGTTGCCACTGCTTCTGGGTTTAGCCCCACCTGGCGGCGCGTGGCAATCAGCACACTCCCTCGCGGCGTCCCAGGCGGTTCCAAGACCGCCCGCAAACTGCTCAAGCTTACCCGCAGATTGTTCTGCGCCGCCGCATCCGCTAACTCGCCCCAAAACAACCGCGCCAGCGTCTCCCGCTCGTGCAAACGCGGGTAGCGCAACAGGTACGCCAGCAGATGCGCTGTCCGCTGCGTGCGGAACCGAGCCACCCGCCGCCCCTCAACCTCCACCTCAAACTCGCCTAAAAGCCGTGCGCGTATCATTCGTAGACCCACTTCTGCGCCGAGAACATCGGACGGCGCAACTGATCATACACCATCCGCTTCGCATGTCCGTCAGCCCACAGCGTGTTCGAGCCATCCCGATGCAGAAACTGAAAATGCTCGATGTACTCTCGCAGGCGCGGCGGACCCTGCGCCCACTCCTGACGCCGCGCGGGCCAGTTCGCCTGCTGCAGCCAGTTGCATAAAGGCACCTTGTAGCCGTGTTCCCACAGAATTATAGTCCGAGACGGCTCTTCCACTTCCGCATTCGGAGCGGGAATCACGACGCACAGTGCGGCGTCCTCACGCTTCGAAACAGGGCTATACTCGTTGCCCGCGGCGTTTGGGTTGCGACTGTAGTAAGGCGACGGGAAGTTGCCCCGAAAGAAGTTCAGCGCATACGAGGTCTGCCACGCGCTGGGCATGCTGGGGCAACGCTTGATCCCATCGCTCTTGAGATACGGGTCAATCAGTCCGATACGAATCGGGTATCGCGCTTCGCGCGTGGCGTCGCCGTAGAAGCATCCATCGGGCGGCGCGTTGCGTGTATCGTAGCCCAGCCACGGACGGTACGCATACGGATGGGTCGGGATCCGCTCCCGCGTGTAGGCAGGAAACCACACCTCGTCGTAATCGCTTAGGTAGAGCATCATCGCGGCGCCGATTTGCTTCATATTGCTCATACATACTGCCTGCCGCGCTGATTCGCGCGCCTGGGCGAACACAGGGAACAGAATCGCCGCCAAAATCGCGATAATCGCGATTACGACGAGCAGCTCAATCAAGGTAAACCCGCGTCGTTTCACTCTACGCCTCCTCAGCATACTCCCGCCCCACGCTCAGCTACTCCTTAGCGCGGGGCGGAGGCTTTCAGCAACCATTACCGAAGTTGAACAGCACGAGTAGCAGGTCGGCGTCGTCCACGACGCCATCGCAGTTCAAGTCGGCGTTGGGATCGTTCCCGCCGAAGTTGAACAGCACCTGTAGCAGGTCGGCGTCGTCCACACAGCCGTTGCGATCCACATCACCCGGCGTGCGATAGAAGGGGTTGTGGGCAACCACCAGCGAGCCGTCGTCGCGCACATAGGCGAACTGGCGTCCGTCGGGTGAGAATGCGACGCTGTAGACTGTGTAGAGGGTCTCATCATCGTATTGCGCGGCGAGCGCGCCTGTATTCGTCTGCCAGAGCATCAGATTGACGTCCGCGCCGGCGTCGCTACGGGAGCCAGCTCCTGCGAGGTAGCAGCCATCGGGCGTGAAGGCGACGCTGTAGATTTCGTAGCCGTTCTGCGCTGTAGGCAGGCGTCGCACGCTCCAGTTGCTGGTCTCGATGAGGTAAACAGGAGCGGGCTGCACTTCGCGTGTGCCTGCGGCGATGTAGCGTCCGTCGGGCGACCAGGCAAGGCTCATCACGCGCTCTGGCGCCGCGGCGAAAATCCCCTCGCGCACGAGGGTTAGGTTCGGCGTGCTGTAGATTTGCACGCGGTTCGTTGTGCCCACCGCAAGGCGACTGCCATCGGGCGAGAGCGCAATCTGGATGGGCGTCTGCCCGTTGTCGGGCGCGTTCGCTTGTGCGACAGGGATCCAGTTGCTCCAGCCGCCGACGCGCTGGAAGGCGCGCACCTCGCCGTTGCGGGCGGCTGCATACAGGTATTGTCCATCGGGCGAGAACGCCAGCCCACTGCCGTTGTAGCTCAGCACGCCCACACTAACAACAAAGTCGCCCGTGTTCGCGTCCCACACATCAATCGTCCGATCGGGAAGGGCGCGCCCGACAGTGGCGATATAGTTGCTGTCGGGCGAGAAGGCAACGGCACCGATCCACGAGGCGTCGAAATGGTCTATCCGCGCCTGCACCAACTGACTGCTCACATCCCACACAAAGGTCTGGGTCGGCACGGAGTAGTTCGCTTGGGCGGCGGGGGCGATTTTCGCACCGTCGGGCGACCAAGCAAGCGCGTTGGTGAAGCCCCGATGGTTGGGCAACGCAACATATTCCTGGGTCTCCAGGTTCCAGCGGCGCAGGTCGCCGTTGCGCGTGCTGGAGATTAACACCCCCGCGTTGGCATTAAACACGGCAACGGTGGCGATATCGGCGGGAAACTCCTGCTGCAGCAGCGG
>JAOAFW010000376.1 GCA_026416065.1 Fimbriimonadales bacterium | reverse complement strand
CCCCAACCTGAAAGCGTGGATGGGGAGCTAACTTGTCGTCGGCAGGGGCGACGATGACCGGTGTCCTCAGAGCCTATCCCGCCACACGCCCTCGAGCACCAGCACCGCGTCGCCCGTAAGCCAAAGGGTACCGTCCTCGCGCCACTCCACCTGGAGCGCGCCGCCGGGCATCTGCACGGTCGCGTTGCGCGCCAGCAGCCCCGCCCAAACGCCCGCGACTACAATCGCGCACGCGCCCGTACCACACGCGAGCGTTGCCCCTGCGCCGCGCTCCCAAACGCGCGCCCGCGCAAAATCGGAACGTTCCACCTGCGCCACAGAAACATTCACACGGTCAGGAAAATCGGGATGGTGTTCAAGTTCAGGACCGGCGGTCTCCAGAGGGAACTCAGCGAGATTCTCGACGAACAGCACAAGGTGCGGCGCGCCCGTATCGACGGCGGGGGAGTGGAGTATGCCCTCACCCCCTGACCCCCTCTCCCACGCCGTGGGAGAGGGGTAACTACTCCCCTCTCCCACGCCGTGGGAGAGCGTCAGAGGATGAGGACTTCCCATCTCTACCGTCAACAGTTCCCCTTCCGTCCGATAGACGCGCCGTATCCCTGCCCCGGCCTCGATCACGAGGCAATCGCCGTGCAAGGGGTAATATTCCCAGAGATAACGGGCGAAGCATCGAATGCCGTTGCCACACATCGTGGCTTCGGAGCCGTCAGCGTTGAGAATGCGCATGCGGTAGTCTGCAAGCAAGGAAGGCTCCACCAATAACAGCCCATCACCTCCGACGCCGAACCTGCGGTCGCACAGGCGACGCGCCAGCGCCACCGTATCTTCCAACGGCAACGGCTGCTGCAAAGTGTCCAGCAGCACAAAATCGTTGCCCGCGCCCTGCAACTTGAAAAAGCGGAGCGAACTACTCCTCGAAGTCCTGCTCCTGCTGGGGTTGGCGTCCTGAGGGACCATAGCCGGGTACCGGGCGCGAGGGCACAATCGAGGTGATGGCGTGCTTATACACCAGTTGTACGGGCTTGCCCGGACTTTCCAGCAACACCGTGAACGCATCGAAACCGCGCACCGTGCCGCGCAGTTGGAGCCCGCCGCTTAGGTAGATCGTCACGCCGATCCCTTCCTTGCGCACCTGATTCAAAAACATATCCTGCAAATTAATCGACTTCGGCATCGTTAAACCCTCCCTGCTCCATCAGCAGTGTGTTAATCAGCTCAGCGGTTTTTTCACTCCCTTGACTTGCGTCGATCCAGTGAACGCCTGGCTCTTTGCGGAACCAAGTTAATTGACGCTTCGCGAACCGCCGTGTATCGCGTTTCCAGAGTTGCACCGCCTCGTCCCAGCCGACGTGCCCCTGAATATACCCGATTAGATGACGGTAGCCTAACCCCTTGAGGGCAGGCTGGTCAGGATTATACCCCTTTCGGAGCAGATTTTGAACTTCCTGCAGCATGCCCATCTCAATCATTTTGTCCACACGCCGATCTATCCGCTGATAGAGCAACTCGCGCGGCATAGTCAGCCCGAATTTGAAAGCGGGTAGCTCGGTCTGGGCGTGCAGTTGCCACTGGCTAATGGGGACTCCAGTCATCTCGTACACTTCGAGGGCGCGCGTGATGCGCACAGCGTCGTTGGGATGAATCCGCGCGGCGGCGACGGGGTCAATCCGTTTCAGGCGTTCGTGCAGGGCAGGTGCGCCGACGCGCTCCAGTTCGGCTCGCCAGCGCGCCCGCACTTCGGGATCGGCAGGCGGCGGCGCGAGGCTGAACCCGTGCAGTAAGACACGGATATATAGCCCTGTGCCCCCCACCACCAGCACACGCTTGCCACGTGATTGGATATCCCCAATCGCCTGCAGCGCAAGGTCGCGAAACTTCGCGGCGGTGAACACCTCATCAGGGTCGGCAACATCGATGAGGTGGAAGCGCACGCGCTGTTGCTCTTCGGGGGTGGGCTTCGCCGAGCCGATGTCCAGACCTCGATAAACCGCGCTGGAGTCGGCGGAGATAACCTCGCCGTTCCACCGCTCCGCCAGCAGGATGCCTACATCGGTCTTGCCCGTGGCGGTGGGACCGAGAATGACGATGAGCGGTTGCACCGTAGGCTACTCTTCGGGGTTGATCCCGCGCTCCTGCAGGAGGCGTCTCAGACGTTCCAGCTCGGCTTGCGCCCGCTCGCGGAGGCGCCGCTCCTGCTCCGCGCGCTGACGTTCTTGTTCGCGGAGGCGTCGCTCCTGCTCCGCACGTTGGCGTTCGCGCTCCACCGCCTGCTCCAACGCCTCCCGCAACTCCAGATAGGCAGGAAAGCGGTTTCCTTCTGTGTCGTACACTCCGGGATCCGCCTCATGTCCCACCTCAAAGCGTATCCCTAAACGCGGGCTGACCCAGCCCTCCATCACGGGAATCGGCTTCAGATTCCCGCCCTGACGCAAAAAACCCCTCCAACGCCCCGTATCGGGATTGTAGATGTAATATTCCTCTGCGCCGTACTTCTCGTAAAAGTCCTTCTTAGTTCCCTCCAGCTCCGTTTCGGAGTTGCTCTCGGAGACCACTTCAAACACCACCTGGGGCGCAACACCGTCCTCCTCCCACTGCTTGTAAGAGCGGCGGTGTCCTTTAGGACGTCCGAAGGCAACCATTACATCAGGGGCAGTGCGCTCCTGATTGTTGCCTCTGACGGGTTACCAGAACAGATCGATTGCGATGAACACATCGTCGCGATGGCGGAACATCGCCTCAAGGTTCTCCTTGAGGGTCATCATCACTTCCGCCTGGATGGTGTTGTTCGCCATCGGTTGACCGTCCGTTTCGGGATATTCGAGATCGGGCGGCGGGAGCGTGGTACGCATGCCTATCACCGAACGGGATTATACCCACATCCCTTCTTTATAGAGTAATCTTACGCTCATTGGCGTTCAAGTATCGTTATGTCGTCGGCAATGAACTGATACTACGTATGCGCCATGCGTAGCGTCGGCGTCCCCGCCGAAGACGTGACCGGGTTTGCCCTGCGATTTGAATTGGTGTTCTTCTGCATCCCCCGCAACTTTACAGCCCCTCGAATGCCGATTTTGAGGAAAAACCGCGCTGGAGGCTTCCATGCGAATTGGTACAGGGCTGGTCTGTTTGATACTGGGCGTGAGCGCGTGGGCGCAAGGGATTCGGATTACCCCCGTCGCTTACGACGCGGAGCGCAACGCCTACTATATCGCGAATGAACTGGTGGTGGGACTGGAGCCGAACGCGCCGACCGCGCTGGCGCAACAGGCGATGCTGTGGGTGGGCAACCTGCGCGACCTGCAGACGCCTCTGCAGGCAGGCGTGGTGCGCATCGAGGCGGGGCTGAACCCCGACAGCGTGCGGGAGTTTCTACAATCAATGCCCGGCGTACGCTATGTGGAGCGGAATTACCTCGCCTTTCCGTGCACCAATCCGAACGACCCTCTCTTTGCCCAGCAGTGGGGGCTGACGAAAATTCAGGCTGCTCAAGCATGGGCAATCTGGCAGCCTCAGCGCACGGTCTACATCGCAATTGTGGATACCGGGATTGACGCCACCCATCCCGACCTGACCCAGAAAATGCGACGCCACAACAACGGCGCGATTTACGGCTACAACGCGATTCTCAACACGACCAACGCCCACGATGTGCATGGGCACGGCACACACTGTGCAGGCATCGCGGCGGCGCACACCAACAACGGCGTGGGTATCGCAGGCGTGGCAGCATGGAACGCAAACCTCGCCAGCACGCATACCACCGTGCAGCTGATGCCCGTGAAGGTGCTGAACGACCAGGGCTACGGCACATTCGCCGATATTGCGCGGGGAATCACATGGGCGGCGGATAACGGCGCGCAGATTATTAGCCTGAGTCTGGGAGGGACAGCAAGCACCCAGCAATTACTGGACGCCATCAACTACGCTTGGAGTCGGGGCTGTCTGGTGGTCGCAGCGGCGGGGAACAACGGCAGCAACGCGCCGTTTTATCCTGCCTACTACGAAAATGTGGTCGCCGTCGCCGCTACCGACGCAAACGACTACCTGACCCCCTTCTCACAATATGGCACGTGGGTGGATATTGCCGCACCGGGGCACCTGATCCTCTCTACCGTGCTCGGCGGCGGTTATGAAAGCTGGAGCGGTACCTCGATGGCGTGCCCTCATGTGGCGGGGGCGGCAGCGCTGTTGTGGTCAGCCGCACCCAGCCTCAGCAATCAGCAACTGCGTCAAGCCCTCGAAAACAACGCCGACCCCTATCAACCCTACTGGTTCGGCGGAATCGGCGAAGGCAAGGGGCGATTGAACCTCCACCGTGCGCTTCAGGCGGCACAACAGATGGAGAACACGCCGTCGGTCAGTCAGGTCGTTCTGAATCCCGCTTCAGTTCAGGCAGGTGGGGTGTCGCGCGGTACCGTAATCCTCAATCGCCCCGCAGGTTCAGGTGGCGTGGTAGTGCAGCTTCAAAGCAGCAATCCCCACCTTGCCTGGTGCGCCGCCTCGATTACCATTCCACAGGGGCAGACAACGGGCACATTCAATGCATCGACAAACGCTTCAGGGTCGGGAAGCACGACTATTACCGCTGCGGCGGGCGGCGTCTCGCGCTCAGCCACGCTGCAGATCGTTTCAGCCTTCCGCGTGCAGTCCGTCGCGCTTTCGCCCACGACGGTTGCAGGAGGCCAAACGGCGACGCTGACCGTACGCCTCAGCATGCCCGCGCCCAGCGGCGGCGCACAGGTGCAACTCACCAGCAGCAATCCCGCGATTGCCTCGCTGCCGGCAAGTGTGCAGGTACCCGCAGGTCAGCAGAGCGCGAGCGTCCGTGTCAGCACAGTGCCCGTGTCGAATCAGGCGTCCATCGCCCTGACGGCGTCACTGAACGGCTCACAGTCCAGCGCGACGCTCACGGTACACCCCCCTGCGCCCGTCTCACTGACGCTCTCGCCTGCCATCGTACCGGGCGGACGCACTTCCACGGCA
>JAOAFW010000359.1 GCA_026416065.1 Fimbriimonadales bacterium | reverse complement strand
CGGAGATGCCTGAAATCTCAGCGTCGCCGTGCGCCCAGAGGACGGGTAAGCCCTGCATCAGTTCGCTCAGTCGCATAATCTCACCCTGTGCGTGCGCCGCGCGGGGGCGGAGTGCGCACTGCCCCGCGGCGTGTGGACGGGATGCGCCAGTACCACATCAAAAACTGCGCCACCTGTCGGAACGCGGGGGCTGCCACTTCGCCGCCGTAGTAGCCGTTCTGAGGTTCGTCCGCCATCACCAGTATCACGGCGCGGGGGTTGTCAGCGGGGACGATGCCCACGAACGACGAGATGTACCTGCCAGCGGCATAGCCGCGACCTCCCTCTAATGCTTTCTGCGCCGTGCCCGTTTTTCCCGCTGTCCAATAGCCCTTCACCCGCGCCTGTTTGCCCGTGCCTTCCTCGACGGCGCGCACCAGCCCGTGCAGCACGAGGCGGGCGTATTCGGGGGCAATAATCTGCTGCGGTGGCTCGCGTCTGAGGGACGGCTCCAGCACGAGGCGGGGGGCGACCCAGCGTCCCTCGTTGGCGAGCGCGCCGTAGGCGGCGGCGAGCGCGAGCGGCGTGGTCAGCAATCCCTGCCCGAACGCGAGGTTCGCCGCGCGTAGATCCCTGCCCCACAGCACCTTGTCTGGCGGAATCGTGCGACCCACCTCCTCATAAGCGAAGCCTGCGCCCATCGGCTCGAACAGGTGGAACCGCCGTAGCGCGTCATAGACGCCCGTTAGCCCTGTGCGTAGCCCCATCTGCGCCATCGCCACATTGCACGAGTGGCACACCACATCGTCCAGCGTCTGGTTGCCGTGTCGTTTGTTCTCGCTGCAGGTAATACGTCGTTTGTTGACAAGCAGTACACCCCCACAGTGGAAGCGACTGCTCGGCTTGAGTTGTCCGCTCTCCATCAGCGCGGCGACCACCAGCGGTTTGATGGTGGAGCCTGGCTCATATAGAAACTCCACCGCACGGTTGCGCAAGGGTTCCAGCGCACGGTCGCGCTCGGCTTTTGAGTCGTTGCGGGGCGCGCGCAGCCCCTCGCGTGTGGCTAAATCGAAAGTGGGGCGGTTCGCAATCGCCAGAATATCGCCTGTGCGCGGGTCTAAAACAATTATTAATGCGCCTTTCGGACGGTGTTTGCTCCAGAGTTGCTCCAGCGCGTCTTCGGCGGCTTGCTGGATGGCGGCGTCGAGGGTCAGTTGCACGGGCTTGCCGTCCTGAGGCGAGGTACGCTCGCGGATGGTTTCGGGGATGAGCAATCCCCCCCCTGAGCATTCACCTTCTTCTCTGCCATTGACGCCTGCCAGTCGCTGGTCGTAGCTGCGTTCCACACCGCTGGTTGCTATAAGCAGGTTGCCGCGTCGAGTGTCCTCCTCAAGTTGGGTCAGCCCAATCACCTGGGGCGCGAGCGAGCCTTGGGGATAGCGACGCGCGGGCACCCGCTCGCGTGTAATGACGGGACGCTCGTCGCGCTTGAGACGGCTGAAGGCGTCCCCACAGGCGGCGCGCAGGCGCTCATAGCGCGAGAGGGACGCATTTGCAGCAACGCGCAAGTAGCGTCGACGTTGCGCCTGCGCTTGAAGAATCTGCGCTCGCCAGTGGTCTGCGCTCTCTCCTAAGTGCGCCTCGAGCAACCGTGCGAAAGTATCCACCTCTCGGACACTCATCGGGTCGATAGCGATATGGCAGCAGAGTTCGGACTGCGCGAGGGGCTTGCCATGGCGGTCTAAAATCGCGCCGCGCAGGGCGAGTAAGGGGCGTCGCACGAGTCGGCGGCGTTCGCCTTCCGCGCGCAGCGCGCTATGCTGGAACGCCTGCAGATGAATCAGTCGCCCCACCACCACTGCGCCGCAGGCAGCCAGCGCGGCACGGGCGATCCGAATCCGCCCCAGCTCCTCCGCCTTCAGGCGCGCGCTGTACCGAACCACCGCGTGCGACTTCGCCATCTCGCCTCCTATTCCGCAGGGCGCATCGCCACAGGCGCGGGGGGCGGTGTGGGCGCGTCCAGACCGATGACGGTCAATTCGGGCTGTGTCTCTCCGCGCACCATGCCCGCCTGCTCCGCCCAGCGGTTCAGCGCAACTTCGTTGGTGTACACGGCGATTTGTCCACGCAGTTTCTCGATGTTCAGTTTCACACGGTCAGTCTCGCGGCGCAGGTACTCGCGGCGTGCGCTCTCGTAGTTCAACATCGCCAGCGCGGTCAGATGGGTCGCGATAATGGCAACGATAATTGCGAGTGGCAGCAGCACGCCCCGTCTTGAACGGGCACGTTTGCGTGGTGTGCGAACGGGGCGTGGGGCAGGCGTAGCTGCCTGAGCCGCCCGTTTCTTGGGCTGTTGCGTCGATTTCCGTTTCGGTTGCACTGTTGTTGGCATAGGGTCTCCTCCCTCTCCTACGCCACGCGCCGTGCGGCGCGCAGTTTCGCGCTGCGGGCGCGCGGGTTGTCCTGTACCTCCGCTTCGCTCGGCTCAATCGGTTTCGTGGTCAAAATCTCCAGCACAGGGCGTTCGGCTTGCGACTCCCCTGCCCTACCCACGCCCACAGGCTCACGGGCGCGCTGCGCCAAGTTGCGAAACGCATGTTTCACCGCCCTGTCTTCCAGCGAGTGGTACGCCAGCACGCACATCACGCCGCCCACCTTCAGGCAGCCTGCCATCGCCTCGAGCGCGGGCTGTAAATCGTCCAGCTCGCGGTTCACGGCAATCCGAATCGCCTGAAAGGTGCGCGTGGCAGGATGGATGCGCTTTTCCTGAAACTTTTTCGGGATGGCTTCCAGTACCGCCGCCGCCAGATCCCCTGTGGTGTTCATTCTGCCCTGATCGCGGCGGCGGATAATCGCCCGTGCAATCGGCTTCGCCCAGTGTTCGCCCCCGTACTCGCGCAGGATGCGTATCAGGTCATTCAGCTTGATACGCTGTAGCAGGTGGTAGGCGGTAGTGGGCTGCTCCCTGTCGAGGCGCATATCGAGCGGCGCGTCATAGCGGAACGCCAGCCCCCGCTCCGGGTCGTCCAGCTGCACGCTGGAGACGCCCATGTCCACCAGAATCGCATCTACTTGGGTTATTTGCAATTCATGCAACACTTCAGGTAAATTTCTGTAGTCTGCGTG
>JAOAFW010000337.1 GCA_026416065.1 Fimbriimonadales bacterium | reverse complement strand
GCTGTGCGTCTCCCCGAAACCGGTTGAAGGCGCGATAGGCGCGATAAAAGGTCTCCTGCGTCAGGTCAGCGGCGTCCTCTGGGTCGTTCACCATCCGCAAGAGCAGGTTATAAATGCGACGCTCATAAGTCGCGACGAGCGCCTCAAACTCGATCGACTCATCCATCCATCGCACTCTCGCGTCCCTGCCCTGCGAATTTAGACTCGTCAGGGCGACAGGCGTTTCGCCCTAAGTGTACCTGACCCTAAAACCACCGACGCATTTTCCGCGCGGTGACGATTTCGGTGTTCATGCCGACCCAGTGCAGGCTACCTGCATAGCGTCCGTGTTCCATCTTGATACACCGATCCATAATCACGGTCAGCCCTGCCTGTTCAGCGCGTTCTGCCGCTTCCAGATTGACGATGCGCAGCTGAAACCAGACGCATTGTACGCCTTTCTCAATGGCTTGCTCCACAATCGCGGGGCATTCAGGGGCAGGACGGAAGATGTCTACCACATCGACTGGCTCCGGGATACTGCGCACATCGGGGTAACATCGCTCTCCTAAAATCACATCCGCTCGTGGATTTACAGGAATACAGCGATAGCCCTCCGATTGCAAGTAGCTCATCACCATGTGGCTGGCTTTATACGAGTCGGTGGACGCGCCCACAATCGCAATCGTGCGTGCCTCGCGCAACACGCGCCGGATCATCTCGGGATTCTGATAGCGCGCCTGCAGCTCAGGCGACAAAATCGTGTTCAACCGGATAGTGCAAGCCAAGGTTTCCATAGCCTACTGAATGGTATCCAGAGTGTAGTATACCTTCTGCATATCAGGCGCCTCGGTGTCAGGAACAAGTTTGACCCTGTAAATTTATGGTATAATGGGGTCGACGCTGCGGGGCGGCTGCTCAAGCCGAAACAAGCGTCGAACATCTTGTTTTGTGGGGTGCTACTATGTGCATAACATCAGGTTGGTCTGAAAAGCGAGCGCTCTTTGCGCAACGCGCTCTGTGCTTGTTGTTGTCGTTCGTCGTTCTCGTAGGTGGCTCAGTCTCTGCTCTTGCTCAAAACCGCCCTGATATTGTATGGGTTCAAGGCGGGCATACCAACACTACCTCCGCAATCTTCTCGCCTGATGGACAGTACTTTATTACCGCCAGTTCAGATGACTCCACCGTTAAGCTCTGGCGCGTGTCCGATGGACAACTGGTGCGCACCTTTCTTGGACGCGATCCAGTGGCAATCTCGCCCGATGGACAGTTGCTGGCGTGCTGGGTGGAGGCGATCGTGTTGCCTTTTCACCCGACGGGCAGTACCTCGCAGGCGCGGGTCGCAACTTTATTACCATCTGGTCGTTAGACCCAAGGCAGGTTGTAAGCCGCCTGTCCATCGCGTCGGATCGAGTACTGTTCGCCTACTCGCCCGATGGTCAGTCCATAGTTACATGCGAAGGGTATCCGACCAACGCACTCCGCCTGTGGCGCGTGCCCTCTGGACAACAGTTATACGCGCGCGACAACGTAGACATCGTCACCTGTGTCGCTTTCTCGCCTGACGGACAATACTTCGCATCGGGGAGTACACCTGTATCGATGTGGGACCCGAGTGGGAATGTTCGACTCTGGCGTGCATCGGACGGAGAGCTTATTCGCGTGAGTAACGATCACCCGTATCAGGTTACAGCCCTGACATTCTCGCCTGACGGACAGTACCTCGCATCGACAGGATACGACCAAACGGTCAAGATCCGACGAGTCTCGGATGGGCAGCTGCTGCAGACGTTCTACACCGAGTTCATTCCCTCCAGTCTCGCCTTCTCGCCCGATGGCGAGTATCTGCTGGTCGGCGTACCCTGGGGTCGGGTCGAGTTTTGGCGGCTCCAGGATGGAATCCTGGCGGAGATTTACGATACGGAAACCAACGGTGTTAACTCGGTCGCCTTCTCGCCAAGCGGTGAGTTTTTCGCCTATGGGCGACACGATTGCACGGTGGTCGTTGCGCGGAATCCGTTCTACACGCCGCCGCAACGCGTCGGGGATATGAACCGCGATGGCTGTGTGGACGACGCCGACCTGCTGATGGCGCTGTTCCATTTCGGCAGCCACAACGCCTCGCTGGACATGAACCGCGACGGCGTTGTGGATGACTACGAGCTGCTGGCAGTGCTGTTCAACTTTGGTAGCGGCTGTTAAGTGCTTCCCGTAAGGAATCACACTGCAACCGGTACGACGGCGTCCCCGCCGTCGTATTCCTTGCTTTGAACACTGCGTGCGCGACGGCGGGGACGCCGTCGTACCATCCGCCGCGCCTCAATAGTATCATATTTCGCGGGAAACACTTAGTACTCTTCCCTAATCAGACGCTGAATGTCTCTATGGGCGCGCCGATTACGGACATCCTCCTCCAAAGTCGCCGCGCCCATAGTCTATTGCTATTCCTTCCCAACTGCCCATAACGCCTGATCCAAGTCCCACAGCAGGTCGTCGGGCGTTTCCAGCCCGATGGAGAGGCGAATCATTTCGGGACCAATCCCTGCAATACGCAGTTCCTCGTCGCTGAGTTGCTGGTGCGTGGTGGAGGCAGGGTGAATTACAAGGCTACGCACATCGCCCACATTCGCCAGATGAGAGAACAGGTGCAGGTTCTGAATGAAGCGTTTGCCTGCCTCGCGGGCGTCGATGCCGGCAGGGGGCTTGATGCCGAAGGAGAAGACCGCGCCCGGTCCCAGCGGGGTGTATTTTTTCGCGAGGGCGTAATCGGGGTGGCTGGGCAGTCCCGCGTAGGCGACCCACGCCACGCGCGGATGCTCGGCTAAAAAGCGAGCGACCGCCTGCGCGTTGGCTACATGGCGATCCATCCGGACGGAGAGCGTCTCCAGCCCCTGTAGCAGCAGGAAGGCGTTGAACGGCGAGAGGCACGCGCCGACATCGCGCAGCGTCTCGGCGCGGAGCTTCATCAGGAAGCCGTAGTGCCCGAAGGTCTCATAAAACTTCAGCCCGTGATACGCACCCGACGGCTCGGCGATGGTGGTGAAGTGGCTGTAATCGAACTTGCCCGACTCTACCACCGCGCCTGCGATGGAAGTGCCGTGTCCGCCGATGAACTTCGTGGCGGAATGCACCACAATCGTCGCGCCCCACTCAATCGGGCGGCACAGGTACGGCGTGGCGAAGGTATTGTCCACAATCAGCGGGATGCGGTGAGCATTCGCCAGTTGCGCCAGCCGCTCGATGTCCAGAATGCTGCCCTTGGGGTTGCCGATCGTCTCGCCGTAGAGAGCGCGGGTTTGGGGTGTGATGGCACGTTCCCATGCCTCAAAGTCGCCAGGTTCTACGAACTTCACGGTCACGCCCATCTTTTTGAAGGTGTGCGTAAACTGCGTGGTGGTACCGCCGTACAGATGCGCAGAACTCACTATCTCGTCGCCGGGCTGCAGCAATGTGTAGAAAGTAAGGAACTGCGCCGCCATGCCGCTGGCAGTCGCCACTGCGCCTGTGCCCCCCTCCAGCGACGCGATGCGCTCTTCGAACACGGCGTTGGTAGGGTTCATAATGCGCGTGTAGATGTTGCCGTACTGTTTGAGCTCGAACAGCTGTGCCGCTTGGTCGGGGTCGTCGAACACGAATGAGGTGGTTTGATAGATTGGTACGGCGCGTGCGCCTGTGTAGGGGTCGGGGATATGCCCTGCGTGCAGCATGCGCGTCTCGAAGCCAAACTCGCGCGGTGAACGGCTCATAGCAGGCGGTATTGTACCCTGAAACCGCCTCAGTTCGGCAAGCGGGCGTTTCGCCGGCGTGCAGCAGGAGCGCGTGGAGGCTGTGCAGGCGTTTCAGGATGGTACGGCACGGGCACATACTCTACGCCCGAGCTGCGCTGTGCCGGTTGGGGATAGAGCGCCATGAGCTGATAAATCTCCGCTGGCAAATCGGTGCGCACATTCACCCCCATAGATTGCAACATCGATGCGGAAATCGGATAATCGTGTGTGTAGTAGCCCTGCGTGAGCTGGTCGGCTAAGGCATGGGCGCGCTCCTCGCTCATACCGTTAGACATCAGCACCTCTTTGACCAACGCGAGTGCCTGCTGCAACGCCTTACGCGACACATCCGCCAGGATCAGCGTCTGGTCGTCCACCTCGCTGACGGGTTTTTGTTCCACGACCTTCAGAATCGAGGCGGCAGGGAACTGACCCACCTGGGGGTCTATTGGACCCAGCATGGCGTGTTTGTCCATCACAATCTCGTCGGCAGCTAAGGCAATCAGCGTACCGCCCGACATCGCGTAATGGGGCACGAACGCCGTTACTTTGGCTTTGTGGTCGCACAGGGCGCACGCAATCTGCTGGCTTGCCAGCACCAACCCGCCGGGCGTGTGCAGAATGATGTCAATCGGCATATCGGGCGGCGTCATGCGAATAGCACGCAGCACCTCTTCGGAGTCTTCAATGCTGATGAACCGAAACAGCGGTACGCCAAACAGCGCCAACGCCTCCTGCCGATGGATTAGCACAATCATGCGGCTGCCACGCTTCTTCTCGAGTTGGCGAATCAGGCTCAGCCGCGCCGATTCCAGCATCCGCTGGCGTATCATTGGCATAATCACCAGAAAGATAAAGACTATCCAGAACAGTTGCGACAAGATCGCGCTAAAGGGGCTGGGTTCCATCATCGGGATTATACCTTTAGGGTATATTCGACACAGCGTGTCTAAATCGTCGTTAGAATCGGACTTATCCCAATCGCATTCACCGACGGCTCGGCGCAGTAAGACTTTTCAGGCGATGCGCGCGCCCGCGTTCCGCAAATACTGGGTGGGCGCGTTCTTGTCGTTTGTTGGCTCGTGGATTCAGAACGTGGCGCAGAGCTGGCTGGTGTACGACCTCACGCGCTCGGAGTTTCTGCTGGGTGTAGTGGGGTTTGTGCAGGGCTTGCCGATGCTGTTCCTTGCGCCGATTGGCGGCGCGCTGTCCGACCGCTGGAACCGCAAGCAGATTCTGCTGATTACACAGAGCCTGTTCGCCCTCAGTGCGTTACTGCTCGCGCTGCTCACTTACACGGGCGCGATACGCTACGAGTATATCCTCGCGTTGGTGTTGCTGAACGGTTTGGTGCTGGCGATTGATCTGCCGACGCGCCAGTCGCTGGTGGCGCACCTTGTGCCGCGCGAGGACTTAGCGAACGGGATTGCGCTCAACGCCGCGGCGTTCCACACGGCGCGTATCTTGGGACCTGCCGTGGGGGGCTTGCTGCTGGAGTGGGTGGGACCCGCACCGTGCTTCCTGATTAACGGGCTGAGCTTCTCGGCAATCCTGTTCGCGCTGCTCACGATTCGGGTGCAATCCGCAACGGATGGACGCCCCCATGTCGGGATTTTCCAGTCGCTGCGCGAGGGGGTGGATTTTGTGCGGGCGCGACGCGGGCTGCTGATGCTCTGGGTGAATGTGTTGATGTTGAGTATGTTCGGGCTGTCTTACCTCGTGCTAATGCCCGTGTTCGCGGAAGAAGTGCTGAAAATCGGCAAGGCGGGCTTGGGGCAGATGTATACCTTTGCGGGGATCGGTTCGCTGGTGGGTTTATTGCTCACGGCGCGTCTGTCGGGCGAGGTTCCGCGCGGGTGGCTGGTGATTGTCGCTGCGAACGGCTTCGCGTGGAGTGTGGTGGGCTTCGCGCTGGCGCAAAACCCGTGGCTGGCGAAAGGCTTACTGACTTTGGCGGGGATGTTTGGCGTGATGCAGCTGGTCAGCACGAACACGGCGTTGCAGACTGCTGCGCCTGACTATTTGCGTGGGCGGGTGGTTTCGCTGCACACGTGGGCAATTAACGCGCCTGCGCCGTTCGCCTCGCTGCTGATTGGCAAACTCGCGCAGCAGTTCGGCGCGCCAACTGCGGTGGCGGCGTGTACCAGCGTGTGCGTGGTGTTCGCGTTGATGCTTACCTTTGTGCAGGATGTGCGCCGAATTGCTTAGGCTCGCCTCAATACTTTGCCTGCTCGCGCGCCGGTGTACGCGCCGTCGCGAATCGTCCAGCGACCGTTCACCAGCAGATGCACCACGCCCTGCGACAGGCGATGCGGGTTCGCAAAGTCGGACAGGTCTTGAATCTTGCCGAAATCGAACACCACGAGATCGGCGTACGCGCCCGCTTGTAGCACTCCCCGATCGGTCAGTTTCAGTCGCGCGGCGGGCAAGCCCGTCATCTTGAAAATCGCCTCCTCCAAACTCAGCAAGCCCTCCTGTCGCACATATTTTGCCAGTACGCGCGGGAAGGTACCGTAGCTGCGCGGGTGGGGGCGCTCGGCGGCGTACTTGCTGGGTTCGGTGCCCACACCGTCGGAGCCGATCATCGTGAGCGGATAGCGCAGCACCGTGCGCAGGTCATCTTCGGACATATTGAACCATGCCACGCCCACATGTCCGCCCGCGTCCAGTAGCAGGTCCAGAATGAACGCCTCAGGCTCCTTGCCTGCGAGGCGTGCGGCGTCGGCGATGGTAAGCCCCTGATATTCGCGGTTGTGAGGCGTGCTGCCAATCACCGTGCTGTGCCAGTCGGGTTGCATCGCTTGCATCGCGTGAATGAGCCTTTCGCGCTCGTGCGGGTCGCGCAGACGGTTCAACAGCGCGTCGGGGTCGCCGTCCAGCGCCCAGCCGGGCAGCGCGGCGACTGCCAGCGAGGTCTGATACGCCGTGTAGGGGTACACATCGAGCGTCACATCCAGCCCTTGCGCGACGACCTCGCTGACCATCTGCAGCGTGGTGTGGACTTTGCCCCAGTTCGGCTTGCCCTCCGCTTTATGGTGCGCCAGTTGCAGGGGTAGCTCAGCTTCTTGGGCGATGCGCAACGCCTCCTGTACGCTCTCGATGAGTTTATCTCCCTCGCTGCGCAGGTGCGTGGCGTAGAAGCCTCCATACCTGTCTCTT
>JAOAFW010000255.1 GCA_026416065.1 Fimbriimonadales bacterium | reverse complement strand
ACGCACGCCGTCCCCGCGCGGCGAATCTTTATTAGGGAGGCAAAAAATGACCTTAGCAGAACGCTTAGCACGCTATGCAACCGAACTGAACTACGATTCGCTCCCCCACGAGGCGATTCACGAGGCGAAACGGCGCATTATCGACTCGATTGCCTGTGCGTTTGGCGCGTGGCGTTCCGAAACGGCGCAGCAGGTGCGCCAGGTTGCCACGCAGGTGAGCAGTCCTTACGGCGCAACGATTATCGGCACAGCCCACAAAGCCTCGCCTGACTGGGCGGCGTTCGCCAACGGCTTGCTCATCCGCTATCTGGACTACAACGACACCTACCTCTCCAAAGAGCCAGCGCATCCCAGCGACAACCTCGCAGCGGTGCTGGCGGTCGCCGAGGCTGAGGGCAGCTCGGGCAAGGAGACGCTGCTGGCGACGGTGTTGGCGTATGAGATTCAGTGCCGGCTGTGCGATTCGGCGAGCCTGCGAGCGCGGGGCTGGGACCATGTGAACTACGGGCTGTTCTCGGCGTCGGCGGCGGCGAGCCGACTGATGGGCTTGGACGCGACTGCCACGCGCCACGCGATGAGCATCGCGGGCGTGTCGGGTTTGGCGATGCGCCAAACGCGCGTGGGCGAAATCTCCGCATGGAAAGGCTGTGCGTTCGCCAACTCCAGTCGCCACGCCGTGTTCGCCAGCTGGCTCGCCAAGCACGGCTTGACGGGACCGTCCGAAATCTTTGAGGGCAAGATGGGCTTCATGAAGCAGGTTTCGGGCGAGTTCACCGTCGGACCGCTCGGCGGCGAGGACGGGCGCGGCTTTATGATTAACGAGACCTACATCAAGTACTACCCAGTGGAGTACCACGCGCAGAGCGCGGTGTGGGCGGCGCTGGCGTTGCGCGAGCAAATCGGCGGCGACATCAGCCAGATTGAGCGCATCGAGATCGACACTTTCGAGGCGTGCTACTCGATTATCGGCAGCGAGCCAGAGAAGTGGCGTCCGCAAAGCCGCGAGACTGCCGACCACAGTCTGCCTTATATTGTGGGCGCGACGCTGACGGACGGCAAGGTGGATTTGGACACCTTTGAGGAAGCCCGCTACACTGACCCTGCACTGCTGGAACTGGTGAGCAAAATCGTCGTGCGTCACGACCCCGCGATGGACGCCCGCTACCCTGAGGGCATCCCCAACCGCATCACGCTGCACCTCAAGGACGGGCGCACGCTCACCGAAGAGAACACCTTCCCGCGCGGGCATGCCAAAAACCCGATGACCGACGAGGAGGTGGAGGCGAAGTTCTATGTGCTGACCGAGTGGGCGTTGCCGCGCTCGCGTCAGGATGAGGTGCTACGGTTCGTGTGGAGCCTCGATGGGCAGGCGAACCTCACGCCGCTGATGGAGCTGCTGCGGGTGGAGTAGCGGGATGCGCCGACGCCGTCCGCGTCGCGGGTTCGACGAAGCATGGAAGTACGCCGTGCGGGCGTTCTTCCGCGAATGTTTGCAACTGCTGTTCCCTGCCGTCCACGAGCAGGTAGACTG
>JAOAFW010000368.1 GCA_026416065.1 Fimbriimonadales bacterium | reverse complement strand
TACCTCACTCCCCAAACAAACCCCCCTCTGCCTCCGCCGAGGGCGGCTCGCGCATCCAGTCGGGCGGTGGGGGCAACTCGTCTGCCCACAGCAAGGGCGACGCCGAAATCCGCTTGCCAAAACGCGTGGTAGGCGTCGGCGAGTGTGGGCATGGCGAGAGGGATTGTACCTGAGTAAGAGATATATTCTCATGCATCCTCGGTGGTTATTGATGAGGCATCTCTCGATGGTAGAATCTGTTCGTGACCAAGGCGACACTTACTGAGGAACAATGGGAGCAGTTATGGCATGCGCTGCCGCGCGAGTTCAAGCGGCGGCTCACAGCGCAGTTCGAACTCGAACTGGCGCAAGAGCGACGCCTGCGCCAGCAGGCTTTTTATGAACGGCTGCGAAACTTCGCTCGCGAGAAGGGCGTGGACTGGGAGCAGCTCTCGGTTGAGGAACGCCTTGAGTTTGTGCGTACTTATCGCCAACAGCTCGCTCTGCTTGACGACCTGTTTAAACAACATGAGGCTCCTGTAGAATCCGCACTTCGCGCCGCTGCCTTGCAGCGTGGACTAAACTGGGACAGAATGAACGACGAGGAGCGTCTTACGTTTGTTGCGGAGTGGCTTGAAGAGTAATGTCGCTACGAGTGGTTTTTGATACGAACGTGTTATTCTCCGCTATTCGCCGGCACAGTTTCTCCAGAGCGTCTACTCTCTCGAAACACTCGAGTAGCCTACAGGGTACACTCTACCCGTGCGGATTCTGTTCTTGGCGGACATCGTGGGACGCACGGGGCGCAACGCCGTCGCCAAAGTGCTGCCTGAGTGGCGTGAACGCTATGCTCCCGACATCGTGCTGGCGAACGGCGAGAACGCCGCAGGCGGCAAAGGCATCACGCCCGAGATTTTGAACGACCTGACACAGATAGGCATTGCGGGCTTCACGACGGGCAACCACATCTGGGACAAAAAAGAGATCTATCCTCTGCTCGACTCCGACCCGCGCATCGTGCGTCCTGCCAACTACTCGCCGCTTGCGCCGGGAAAGGGATATACCGTTCTCGAGGTGCTGGACAAGAAACTCGCTGTGATTTCGCTGGCAGGGCGCGTTTTCATGGAGAACGCTGACTGCCCTTTTCGCAAGTTTGACGAGATTTACGCGCAGCTGGACACGCCATTCGTGTTCGTGGACTTTCACGGTGAGGCGACTTCCGAGAAAGCCTGCCTCGCCTACTATGTGGACGGGCGCGCGAGCGCGGTGGTCGGCACGCATCCCCATGTGCAGACCGCCGATGAGCGCATCCTGCCCAACGGTACAGCGTTCATCACCGACGCCGGGATGTGCGGCGCGCTGCACTCTTCAATCGGCATGGAGATAGAGCCGTCGATTCGCCGATTTCTGACCGGGATGCCCGCTAAGAGCGATGTCGCCAAAGGCGCGGCGGTCGTCTGCGCCGTACTCATCGATTTAGACCGCACGACGGGCAAAGCGCTGGGCATCCAGCGACTGCAGAAGCGACTGACGGAGTGAATAGGTATTATTTAAGTGCCATGAAAACGGAAGTAGAACTGCCTCAGACCTTATGGAATCAACTTGCTCGATTAGCGGAGCAACGGCAAAAAACGGTCTCAGAGTTAATTGCGGAAGCGATAGCGCTCATGCTTAGCTGCCAGCAACCTGCCCTGTCGCGAGAGGAACGCAAACGCCGCGCCTTGTCCGTCATCGGACAGTTTCCCGCCGAGCCTGACTTGGCTGCGCGCCATGATGAGTATTTTAGCTTAGAACCATGAGCGTTTATGTAGATACCTCTGCCTTTTTGGCAACCCTCAACCCAAACGACCGTTTTCACTCCGACGCAGCGCGTATCTGGAGAGACTTAGTAGAGCGAGAAGCCTTACTTGTTTGTTCGAACTATGTGGTTGTAGAGACAATCGCGCTTTTGCAAAGTCGAGTAGGGATAGCAGCGGTCAGTGCCTTTGTAGATGATGTACAACCATCGTTGCAGATCGAGTGGGTTTCTGAAAGCGACCACGCTTTGGGAGTTCATTTGCTTCGGTCACTAAACCGCCGTCGCGTTAGCCTTGTTGACTGTGTGAGTTTTGTCCAGATGCAGAGAATGGGAATACAGCAGGCTTTTGCTTTTGATCCGCATTATTCTGAACAAGGTTTTATTCTTATTTCTTAGAGCCGAAGGGTGGCGTACTTATGAAAACGACGGTTGTATGGCTGCACAACGACCTGCGCTTAGCAGACAACCCTGCGCTGTATTATGCGGCGCAACGAGGCGCGGTCGTGCCCGTCTATATCTACGCTCCAGAAGAGCAGGGCAAACGCGCGCCCGGCGCAGCCCGCCAGTGGTGGCTGCACCACTCGCTACAGGCGTTAGACCAGTCGCTTCAGCAGCGCGGGCTGAGACTGATTATCCGACGCGCGACTCAGAGCCTGCCCGTGCTGGAGCAGATTCTTACGGAGACAGGCGCGGACGCCCTCTACTGGAACACGCGCTATGAACCCCCGCTGTGGGAGCGCGACGAACGCATTCGCAAGACCTTCCAGCAGCGCGGTATCGAGGTGCGCGAGTTTCCCAGCTATCTGCTCCATGACCCTGATGCTGTGCGCACCGACTCGGGGCAGCCGTATGGCGTGTTCACCCCGTTCTGGAAGCGCATGCTGCAGGTGGTGGATGTGCCCGAACCGCTCCCTGTTCCTGAAACGCTCCACGCGCCCGAACGCCTGCCCGCATCCGAGCCGCTGGAATCGCTGGCGTTGCTGCCCAAAATCGACTGGGCGGCGGGGTTCCGCGCGACCTGGCAGGTGGGCGAGGCAGCGGCGCACCGCCGACTGGAGTGGTTCCTGCGCCATGCCGTAGAAGACTATCATACGCTGCGCGACCGCCCCGACTTAGACGCCACCTCGCGCCTCTCGCCCCACCTGCATCACGGCGAGATTACGCCTCGACAGATATGGCACGCGACTTTGCGCCACAGTCAGGGCAAATGGACAAAGGGCGTGGAGCATTTCCTGCGCGAGGTCGGCTGGCGTGAGTTCGGCTATCATATTCTGTACCACCATCCCTACACGCAGGAGCGTGCCCTGCGCACCGAGTTCGAGACTTTCCCGTGGACGGAGGTAGAGACGCCCGCCTTCAAAGCATGGACGAAAGGACGCACGGGCGTCCCGAT
>JAOAFW010000229.1 GCA_026416065.1 Fimbriimonadales bacterium | reverse complement strand
CCTCTACACACTGTTTGTGCAGGCTTATGAACCCATCCCACGCTTCCGCCTCAGACTCGACCTGGAGAGTCTCGATATCGACTATCCCGATGCTCCTGCCGACCGCGCGCGCCAGCTGATTCTCACACTCAACTACGAGATTAACCCGGAACGCGCGATTGGCGGACGGCTAATCCTGAACCGGTTGGAATTTGGTGGTGAGGTCGAGACCACGCGCAACTTCTACCTGACCTATCTCCAGCGCGTGCGACGGGGAGTTGACCTTTATATCATCTACGGCTTGCCGAACGCGAGCCGCACCCAGAACCGGCTCGCAGTGAAGCTGATTACACCCATTGAGCTTTAGGCGGATTTCAGAGCGTTGTGGGTCACCAGCAATCAGGATGCCACTCGCCTTGCTGGTGTGATAGTTATACCAATCGTCGCTTCAAGTGGCGCAGTCGTTGGCGGGACGCCGACGCTACGAGTGTGCCCAGCGTAGCGTCGGCGTCCCGCTGACAGTGCTGGCTCTACCGGGCGGTATTACCGCTTCAGGTCTTTCGCGACGCTAAGCATCTCATCGGCAGTTTGAATCGCGCGTGAGTTGACCTCGTAGGCGCGCTGCGCCATAATCAGGCGCACCATCTCGTCGACAATTTGTACATTGGAGGCTTCGAGGCTGCCGCCCGCGATGCTGCCGATGCCGTTTGTGCCGGGTGTGCCCTCAATCGGCTCGCCCGCAGCGGGTGTGAGGCGATAGAGGTTCATCCCGATCCGGTTCAGCCCAGCGGGATTCACGAAGCGCACCAGCGTAATCTGCCCAATCTCTTCCACGCCGTCCTGCCCGCCGCGGCGCACGCTAATCACACCGTCGCGCCCGACCATAATCTGCTCGGCGTCGGGTGGAATGATAATCTCTGGCTCCAACGGGTAGCCGTTGGAGGTTACGAGCCTGCCCTGCGCGTCCAGTTTGAACCCGCCGTCGCGCGTGTAAGCGACCGCACCGTCGGGCAACAGCACCTTGAAAAAGCCGTCGCCCTCGATTGCCATGTCAAGCGGATTACCCGTGACCTGCAGGGCGCCTGTGGTGAATAGCCCATAGGTGGCTGCTGGGCGCGCGCCCAAGCCCACCTGCAGGCCGCTGGGCAGTTGCGTTCCGCCTGCTGCGGTCGCCCCCGCAGGGCGGAGAGTCTGATACAACAAATCCTCGAAATCGGGGCGCACGGTCTTGTAGCCGTTCGTGTTCACATTCGCCAAGTTGTTCGAAATCACATCGATATTGAACTGTTGCGTTTCCATGCCGGTTGCGGCGGTATGTAATGCCCGTATCATCGTTGCTAACCTCCGTCAGGATGGGGGGCGGTAAGGAAATATGCTCATGCCACTATATTTTCGACAACTCGTTAATGGCGCGTCCCAGCGTTTCATCGTGCGTGTGGATCGCTTTCTGATGGGTCTCGTAAGCGCGGATGAGTTCAATCATGCTCACCATCTCGCGCACCATGTTCACGTTCGAGGCTTCCAGTACGCCCGCGACGATTCGTGGGTTAGCCAACGGTTGCGCCGTGCCAACGAAGTAGCCCTCGGGGTCTTTCAGGAGGTCGCCCTGTGCCACCTGAATCTGCCCAACGACTGCGCCGTTCGCCACCACTACGCCGTTCTCACCGATCTGTATCGTGGCGTTGCGAGGAACCTGAATGGGCTGGTTGTTCGTCCCCAACACGGGATAGCCCTCGCGCGTGGTGAGGACTCCCTGCGCGTTCAGCTGGAATGCGCCGTTGCGTGTGTAGCGCACACCCTGTGGGGTCTGAATGGCAAAGTAGCCCAAGCCGTCGACGGCAAGGTCAAGCGGGTTGCCTGTGGTCATCAATGCGCCGGGGCGAAAGTCGGTATATAGCTCGCGTAGAATCGCCCCCGCGGAAAGTTCACCGACGGGCTGGGATTGCCCGCCTTGCACGCGGTAGAGTTGTCGCTCGTAAACCGTCTCGAACACTGGGCGGTCGGCTTTGAAGCCGGTCGTGTTCAGATTCGCCAGATTGTTGGCAATCGCATCCTGCGCTTTCTGTCGGGCGGCCATTCCCTCGGCAGCCACATACAGTCCGCGTATCATCAGCGGGGATTATCGGCAAGGAGTCGGGGATTTTATACCGCGCTCAC
The DNA here is from genome assembly GCA_026416065.1 of Fimbriimonadales bacterium. Taxonomy (GTDB): domain Bacteria; phylum Armatimonadota; class Fimbriimonadia; order Fimbriimonadales; family GBS-DC; genus GBS-DC. The sequence continues at coordinate 1,095 of JAOAFW010000229.1, read as the reverse complement.
TGCCCCTCCACATGCGCTTTCAGTCCACGTACAATCGCCCCAGCAACGCGCTTCTGAAAGGCAGGTTCAACCAGCCTGGCACGGTCGAAGGAGTGGTTCAGATAGCCCACCTCAATAAGCACGGTGGGTACCTGACTATGGCGCAACACGGCAAGCCCATTCTGATAAAGCATCGTGTCGGAGCGTACCCCGCGCGAGGGCAAGCCGCTGACCTTGACCATCTCATTCAAAATCGCCTGACCCAGCGCGCGGCTGTCGGCGTCGTTTCTGTGGTAGTAAATCGTCGTGCCTGACGCTGAATTGGGGCGTGGGTTCGAATCGCAGTGAATACTGATGAAAAAGTGCGCGCCCGCGTGGTTTGCAATCGTGGGTCGCTCGGACAAGCCGACCGCTTTATCATCGGAGCGGGTGAGGATGACCTTTGCACCCTCACGGGAGAGCAGATCGGCGATGTGGAGTCCAATCGCCAGCACGATGGTTTTCTCCTCGATGACTTTGTTGCCCTCACGCCAGCGTGCACCGGGCTGTGCCCCGCCGTGTCCGGGGTCAATCACGATAATCTTATCGCTCAGTTTGCCCCCGGTGTTGCGTGGCGCGCGCAGGTTGAGCGTGATGCCCGTTTTCCCCGACAAAATCTGCGCCCCGACAGAGCGCGAGAGTTCCAGCACGAGGCGTACCATACCACTATCGAGGGGCGCGGCGCGCAGCGTACGCACGAACAGGTTCGGTTCATCGATAACTTGCTCGACGGCGTCCTGCAGATAGCCCGGCACATCGAGCGCGATGCGCATCGGGTTCTCCAGAAACAGCACATTCGGACGCGCACCTTCGGGCAAGGGGATAGTGAGTTGCACTGTGCCTTGTGCGTTGCGTTGCAATGCAGGAATCTGGAATGGCTCTGGTGGGGGCTCTGCGGGGCGTGCTTCATCCACCCCAATCGGCGGGACGTCGGGTGTCTCAGCGACGATTGGGTTTTGCACGGTGGGCGCAAGCGCAATCTGCCAGTCGCTGTGCAGTCCGCTCTCAGGAGTCGCGTGGGGCGCGTCCATCTCCAGCGCAATGCGCACCGTGTGGGGGTCAAACTGCGCGATGCGC
>JAOAFW010000365.1 GCA_026416065.1 Fimbriimonadales bacterium | reverse complement strand
GACGGCAGACGCCACCAGACGCTGAACATGGGGCAGACGGTTCATATCACCACGGCGCCCTACCGTACCAAACTGCTCTCGTTCAACGAAGGCGAATTCTTCGAAAAATTGCGGAACCGCCTGCTTTGGGGCGCACGTGTGAATGAATAAATAGCAGGAGTACTCCATGTTGCGTTGTAATTAACAAAACATGGAGGACGCCCTATGCGATTGCTCAAAGGATTTTTGGGATGCATGAGTGTCGTCGTCGCTTTGCAGCTCGGTTGGGCACAGTTAGAGGTCATCGAAGAGCCTGTGCCGAGCCTTGACCCGAAACAAATCACTGCACCCTTTGTACCCGGTGAACTCGTGGTGGGGTTGGAGCAGGGGAACCTCGCGCTTCCGGTGCGGGCGATGGAGATGGTGGGCGCTATTACTTCACAAAACCCTGCCATCAACGCTTATGTGGTGCGTCTCGCGTCGGGGATCTCGATGGAGAGCGCAGGCGAGTTTTTGCGCGTGTTGCCTGGTGTGCGCTACGTGGAACCGAACTATCTCGCCTTCGCCTTCGCCACGCCAAACGACCCCAGCTACGGTCAGCAGTACGGACTGGCGCGCATTCAAGCGAACCTCGCGTGGGACATCTGGCAGCCGCAGCGCACAGTCCATATCGCGATCATCGATACGGGCATCGATTCCAATCACCCGGACCTGACCAACAAGATGCGCCGCCATGCTAACGGCGCGATTTACGGCTACAACACCCTGAACAACACCACGAACGCACTGGACGACAATGGTCACGGCACCCACTGCGCAGGCATCGCCGCCGCGGAAATCAATAACGGCGTCGGGGTAGCGGGCGTCGCTGTGTGGAACCCCATCGTCTCGAACGCCAACAGCTACGCGCAGCTGATGCCCGTCAAAGTGCTGAGTTCCAGCGGGTCGGGCAGTCTGGACGCGGTGGCGCGTGGCATCACATGGGCAGCCGACAACGGCGCACATATCTTGAGCCTGAGTCTCGGAGCAGGTTCAGGCGCGCAGCAGCTGCAGGATGCAGTCAACTATGCGTGGAATCGCGGCTGTCTGGTAGTGGTGGCTGCAGGCAACGGCGGCAGCTCCTCGCCCCAATACCCGGCTTACTATACGAACAGCATCGCCGTCGCCGCGACCGACTCGACCGACACCCTCGCCAGCTTTTCGCAGTACGGTTCGTGGGTGGACATTGCCGCGCCGGGCGTGAATATCCTCTCCACCTATCCCAGCAACCGGTATCAGTCACTGAGCGGTACCTCGATGGCTTGTCCGCATGTGGCGGGCGCGGCAGCAGTGCTGTGGTCGCACAATCCGAACCTGACGAATGCGCAACTGCGCAGCGCGCTGGAAACGAATGTAGACCCCTACCAACCGCTGAGTGGACGCACTCTCGCGCCAAACGCGGGGCGGTTGAATGTGTACCGTGCGCTGCAGGCAGTTGGAGGCGGTGGACCCACCCAGCCCACCTTAGATACGCTGAGCCTGAACCCCACCACCGTGGTCGGGGGCAATAGCGTCACGGGAACAGTCACACTGACATCCGCTGCCCCGTCGGGCGGGTTCGTGGTGAACCTGAGCAGCAGCAACGCCGCAGTTGCCTCAGTTCCCAGTAGCGTAACCGTGCCTGCGGGAGCGACCAGCGCGAACTTTACCGTCTCTACCGCCGCGGTCTCCAGCAGCACGAATGTCACGATTACGGCTTCCGCAGGCGGCGTCTCGCGCACCGCGACGCTCACAGTGAACCCTGCGTCCACCGTCACGCTTCAGTCGCTTACGATTAGCCCCACCTCGGTATGGGGCGGCAGTAGCGCAACAGGTACCGTCACACTCAGTGGACCCGCGCCTGCAGGCGGCGCAACGGTGCAACTCCGGAGCAACTCCAGCCGCGCCAGCGTGCCCACCAGTGTCACCATCCCCGCAGGCGCAACCAGCGCGAACTTCACCATTCGTACCACCTCAGCCTTCTCCATCACGACGGTGACCATCACGGCAACCTATAACGGGGTTTCGCGTTCGGCGCAGCTCACCGTCTGGTTCTAACCTCTACTTCCATGTTCCCGTACAGCCCCTCCCTTTATACTGGGGGAGGGGCACATCCCGTTAGACAGGAATTTTCTCCTTCCTGTTGAACAAATCGCCATGCTTCGCCGGAGTACGACGCTGGTTCTGCTGCTGACCCTCGCTCTTGTCCGCGCACAGACGCTTCAAGCCGAAATCGACTCCTTGCTCGATGTGGAGTGGCTGCGCTATGGGTACTGTGGTGTCGTGGTGCGCGACCTCGCAACGGGCGAGACGCTCTACCGGCGCGATGCCGAACGCATGCTCATCCCCGCGTCCAATATGAAACTTATCGTCTCGGCGGCGGCGCTGCACCTACTGGGAGCTGACTATCGGTTCCGCACGCGCGTATGGGCAAGGGGAACTATCCTGCCCAACGGCGTCCTGCAAGGCGATCTGATTTTGCAGGGTCTGGGCGATGCCACGCTGGGATGGCGCGACCTGCAGACGCTGGCGCAGCAGGTGCGTAGCGCGGGGATCCTGCGCGTGAACGGCACCTTACTCTACGACGACTCGTGGCTGGACGCAGAACGGTATGGCTTTGGCTGGAGCAGCGACGATGAGCCTTATGGCTATCAGGCGCAAATGAGCGCGCTCTGCGCCGAACGCAACGCCGTGCGTCTCTATGCCAAACCTGCCACGCAGATCGGCGAACCTGCCCAGATCCGAATCGAACCCAACACCGACTATGTGGAACTTGTGAACCGCACGCGCACTGTGGAGCGTGGGACGCGCGACGCAGGAGTTGACGCCACGCGCACCCGCGCCCGCAACCAGATTATAGTCTATGGAATCATCGCGCAAGGCACGGACGAAGTACTGGTCGGCAGGTTTTCCGTGGAGAACCCGTCCCATTACGCCGCTCATCTGTTTCGGCAGGCGTTGCAAGAGGCGGGCGTTACTGTGGAAAAAGGCATCGCACCGAATATGACCCCACTTCTTGAGGAAAGCACGCCGCCCCTGAAGCGGATTGCGGAGCATCAGTCTTCGCCTTTGCGCGAGGTGGTCGCGCTGATTAACAAGCCCAGCGACAACCTGCTGACAGAAATGACGCTGAAAGTCATTGGCAAAGAACGGCGCGGCGCAGGAACCACGCAGGCGGGCATTCAGGCTATGCGGGAGTTTTTACAGCAGGCAGGACTGGAGATGGGCGCGGTGCATATAGTGGATGGCTCTGGACTGTCGCGTATCAACGGCGTCAGTCCAGAGAACTTCGTGCGACTGCTGGAGTTTATGCACCGTTCTTCACACGCCGAGGCGTTTCGCGAGTCGCTCCCGGTGTACGGGGTGGACGGGACGCTGCGCAACCGCCTGCGCGAGACGCCCATTCAGGGCAACGGTTTCGCGAAGACGGGCAGCCTGAACCGTGTCAGTAGTTTATCTGGCTATTTGCGTACGAGAAGCGGGCGGTATCTGGCGTTCTCGATCGTCATGAACGCCTACAACACCTCTGCCGCCGACGCCCGCGCCCTCCAAGACAAGGTCATCCAGCTGCTGTGGGAGCGGCTATAAACTGCTCTAAACCAGAAGGGGGCGCAGCTGCTGCGCCCCCTTCTGGTCGTTGTCTTCGGTCAAGGGCTAACGACAGCCCTCTCCAAAGTTAGACAGCACAATCAGCAGGTCAGCATCGTCTACGATGCCATCCTTGTTGATGTCTTCGTGGCGTGTGTAGCCTGTGCCCGATGTACCGAAAGCGAACAGCACAGCAAGCAGGTCTTCATCGTCGACACATCTGCCTTCCCGCGCTGCGCCAAAACGCCAGGTATCCAGTACGAACGCTTCGCGCCGTTGGTTCGGACGGTCGCCCCAACCGACAAGGTACCGTCCATCCAGCGAGACCGCACGCACTGTCACCAGTACCGAGCCGTCTGTCAGGACATCTGCGAAGACCTCGTTCAGATCGCGGATTCCCTCCGACTCAGTCCACATAAACGCGCGCACCCGCTGCAGGGCGTCGTAAGACATACCGAACACTGCGGAGCCATCATGATTTACTCCAAACGCGATACTGGAGTTGCCGCCTAAGGCGCCGAGGTTCTGGATACCTGTATCCGCTCGCCACCGGAACGCACGCTGTTGCCCCTCTTCGTTGGATGCCTGTCCCACGACGGTTGAACCATCTGCAGAAATATCCCATCCAATTGAGACTATTCCGCCTAAGGTGCCGATCTCTTCCAAACCGTTCTCAGGCGTCCAGCGGAACGCGGTTGCAAGCGCAATCGTTCCTAAGGTGAATCCTGCTACGGCATTCCCATCCGCGGAGATGCCGAATGCTTGCGATGCACGATTAGGAACAATCGCCCGAACGCCCTCTGGTGTCCAGATAACTGCGCGTGGGCTTGATCCCGAACCCTGTGGTACGGTTCCCACACCGGCAGCCGCTCGACCGTCTGCCGAAACCGCTCGGGCGGAGTGCGTCAACTGAGAGAGGGTAGGCAAGAACAACGCGCCTGTCTCACTGGTCCAGCGAAAAGCGCGATTGGGTGAGCCTAAAAATCCTACTACGACCTGACCATCGGCGGAAACGCTGTACGCGCCACCGGAAATGTTAGAAAGTATCTCGTAGCCGCCGTCGCGTGTCCAGCGAAACGGGCGAAAACCGCCACTCGTGGAGATAGAGCCGACAACAACCTGTCCATCAGCAGAGATGTCCCAAGCAAGGCTGCCTGAGTCGCTGCCGGAAGGATTCAGCTCAGGGAACCAACGAATCGACTGGGCAGAGACTAATCCAACGAGACCAGACACCATGACTGAAGCGACACCGTAGCGTAAACTACCCCATCCACACTTGTGTCCAAGGCTCATCATCAGAGAACCTCCTTCTACGAATTGGGATCGCTATCCCGTATTTTTGACGATGCTGTTGAAAAGAAGTTTCAGGGTCTGTCCGGCAATTCAGGAAGGATTCTTCTACCAGGAGCGGATTTTATAACGAAAGAGTTCAATACAAAGCCCCCTCTCTCACTGAGTGAGAGAGGGGGACAGAGGATTAAGGCTTCGTCCTTACGAACCGCAGCCGAAGTTGAACAACACAACCAGCAGGTCGGCATCGTCCACGACCGCGTCGTTGTTCACATCGCCTTGACAGCCGAAGCCGCTGCAGCCGAAGTTGAACAGCACAATCAGCAGGTCGGCGTCGTCGACGTTGCTGTCGTTGTTCACATCGCCTTGACAGCCGAAGCCGCTGCAGCCGAAGTT
>JAOAFW010000171.1 GCA_026416065.1 Fimbriimonadales bacterium | reverse complement strand
CGCTCACCGCGTAGCTCCAGTTCCAGCTCCAGTTGCCAGCCGTGTGGATGCCCCCAGTGAATGCGCTCACGAGCGGGCTGAGCGGTTGTGGAGGGCAAGGTATACAGCGCGTCCAGCAACGCCGCTAACAGCGTGCTTTTGCCCGACTCGTTCGCGCCCAGAACGCAGTTTAGCCCTGCGTCGAACTCGAACACGGTGCGCTCGCAGAATCGTCCATAGCCCTCCAGCGCGAGCCTGCGGAACTTCATAATCTGCCTCCTCGCAGCAGGTAAAGGGCGGTTTGCGCCGCTTCATAATACAGGCTCGCCTGCGCTGGCTCCTGCGCGGCGCGTTCCTGCGCGATCTCGGTGAGCATCGCCTCGAACGGCGTGTGAGGCTGCAGCAATTCGGGCTGGAACGCGCTCTCCAGCTCCAGCCACAGGCAGTGTGGTTGCAGGTTTTCGGCTAAAAGTTGTACACTGAGCGGCTCTGCGCTGCGCCATCGCCCGACAAGGCGGATTGTGGCGACGGTTTCAGGAGTAAGCCGACTGCGTAGGTCGGTCAACAGTTCCAGCGTTGTGGCGTAGGGCGCGATGTCCCACTCCAGCGTTCCGTCGTGCGCCCCGTCGGGATAGCGCGCCTCGCCTGTGATAACGCGCTCCACGCGAGCGGGCTGTCCCGGCGCAAGCTCGGCAATCAGCATCACGGCGGGCAGTTGCTGACGCGGCATAATCATCTCGGGCGCGCCGCTGTAGTAGCAAACGGTGCTGCCCTGCGTCCATTCCTGCGGCGAGTGCCAGTCGCCCAGCGCGATATAGTCCAATCCGCTCGCGCCGATCCACTGGGGCTGGATATCGCCCTGCCCGCCCGCGTTGGGCATCGAGCCGTGCATGAGCGCAATCTGGAACGGCGCGCCGTTGGGGTCGCGCCGCAGGGCAGGTTGCCAGCGCGCCTCGTCCCCCGCTGGACATGTCACCACCTCCAGATCCAGCGTATCGAGGCGCAGGCGCGTCGTGTCAGGCAAAAAGTGCAGGTTCGGGGGCAGGCGCGCCTCGCGGAACGGATGCGCCTCTGCAGGGTCGTGATTGCCCGGAATCACTATCACGGGCAGGCGCGTCTCGGCGATTGTGGACAGGGCGAACTCCATCCAGCGGCGTCCCACGCGCGAGCTGTCGAACAGATCGCCTGCGATGAGCACCGCGTGGCATCCGCGCGCCTGTGACTCGGCAAATACGCGCCGAAACGACCGCTTCAGCCGCTCCTGGTGCGCCGACGCCGCCTCCCCCAGATAGCCAAACGCCCTGCCCAGATGCACATCCGCCGTGTGCGCAATGCGTAGCACAATTACCCAGTTCGCTAGGCAAGGCGTTTCTCCTGTAGGCAATCAGTCGTTGCGGAACAGGTTAGGATGCCTCACTCCTCTGGCACAAAAGTTGCTGCACGTGAGTGGTCTATCGATTTTTTGCGATGCTTGAGGCATCGTGAGCTTCGTGGAGGGTCGATAAATGGGAGACAAATGATGACGCGATTCAATCGAGGGCTTCTGGCGTCGCTTGCGTTGCTGGTTGTAAGCAGCGCGTACTCGCAGGCGTTTACCTACCAGGGGTACTTACGACAGAGCGGCAACCCTGTCAACGCCACGCTGAGCATGACCTTCACGCTGTTCAACCACCCAACGAACTCAGGACCTGCACAAGTTGGCTCGCCGCTTACGCAAAATGTGACTGTGCAGAACGGACTATTCACGGTGGAGTTGAACTTCGGGAATGTGTGGGACGGCGCCGACCGCTGGCTGGAGATACGGGTTGGCTCGACCACGCTCAGCCCGCGCGTGAAGATTAACCCGACGCCGTATGCGATTCGGGCAAACGCAGCGAACCCGATTGGCGCAGCGGGCGGCGACCTCAGCGGAAGCTACCCGAACCCAACCGTTACGCGGCTGCAGGGACGCTTGGTCACGAGCGCCCCCCCGAACAACGGTGATGTGTTGAAATGGAACGGCGCTGTGTGGGCACCTGCAGAGGATCTGCGCGACGAGTTCTGGCAAGCGTCGGGGAGCAACATTTTCTACAACACGGGGAATGTGGGCATAGGAACGAACACCATGAGCGCACGCCTTCATGTGGCGACGAACGCCAATTTCGCCATCTACGGCGATGTGGCGGCGACCAGTGGTTCATCGTGGGGCGTGCATGGGCGAACCGCCAGTACCGATGGCTATGGCGTGTACGGCTTTGCTACGGCAATCAGCGGCGACACCTCAGGCGTGTACGGAGTGAGCCGTAGCCCCAACGGTAGGGGCGTTTACGGCTTTGCTACAGCCTCAACAGGAACCAACTACGGCGTGTTCGGTAAGACGAACAGTTCCAGCGGATACGCGGGCTATTTTGAAGGGCGCGGCTACTTCTCAGGGAATGTCGGAATCGGCGTGACCAGTCCCAACGCACGCCTGCAAGTGTCTACCAATACAGGCTCCGACGCGGTGCGCATCGACCATACAGGCAGTGGACGCGGGCTGCAGGTGCAAGCCGTCAGCGACACCGCCGTCTGGGGCGTAACGCAGACGGGCTTTTCTGGCGTGGACGGGCGCGGACAGACGCGCGGGGTGTACGGGCTGGCAACCTCGACTGGCGCGACGGCATACGGCGTGCATGGAGAAAGCGCCAGTACCAGTGGGTTTGGCGTGTACGGACGCGCAACAGCCGCTTCAGGTACCCCATCAGGGGTATACGGTGAAAGCGTTAGCCCCAGTGGACGTGGGGTATCTGGCTTCGGGCTTGGAATAGGGGTTGCTGGCAGCACGTCAAGCACTGACGGCATAGGCGTCTTCGGCTGGGCAATATCAACCACAGGAACTAACTACGGTCTATTCGGACAAACCAACAGCTCCAGCGGCTATGCAGGCTATTTTCAGGGACGGGTGCATGTGCAGGGCACGCTCTCCAAAAGCGCAGGCTCGTTCAAAATCGACCACCCGCTCGACCCAGAGAACAAGTACCTCGTCCACTCCTTCGTGGAAAGCCCCGATATGATGAACCTCTACAACGGGAATGTGACCACGGATGCGCGAGGCTACGCGGTTGTGACCCTGCCCGAATGGTTCGAGGCGTTGAACACCGATTTTCGGTATCAGCTGACGGTCATCGGGCAGTTCGCGCAGGCGATTATCGCGCAGGAGATACGCAACAATCAGTTCGTCATCCGCACGGACAAACCGCATGTGAAAGTCTCGTGGCAGGTGACGGGCATCCGCAAAGATCCCTACGCGCAGCAGCATCGGATTCAGGTGGAGGAGTGGAAGTTGCCTGAACATCGGGGCAAGTATCTGCATCCTGAACTCTACGGTCAGCCCAAAGAGCGCGGGATTCACTATCACCCTGTGCTCGACCCGCCTGCCGAGCTGGGGAAGCCGCACTGATCTGAACTTAGCCTTCCTCCTCTGTCCCCTCTCTCTCGTGCAAATGGGAAGGGGAGGAATTCGCCCCCTCCTTAGGGTTCCCCCCCCGCTTCGCGAGAGGAACCGAACCCTGAGCGGTTCCCCCTGCGCATCAGGGGGAATCTCGCGGAGGGGGCAGGATGCTCAATTGCGCCCTTCTGTAGGTTTTCTGAACTCAAGCGTTGCACCTTTGTCGGGGAGAGGAGCAGGGAGCGATGGCTAATGGCGACCATCTGGAATTCCAGCTGGTCGCCATCGTGCCCAGTAAAGACCCGCAAAGAAAGGGCGTAGACCTGTGGAGTGGGGAAGATTGGCTCTTCCTTGCCGCCGACGCTTATTGGAGGCAGGCGGAGGTCTGGCGTAAGTGAGGCAACCGGGCGACGCCACGCCGGGAGTGAGGCGCGAAACTCAAAGACCGTCTCCCCATGAATCGCCCAAAGCCACAGCTGCACCCTGAAACGCCGTTGCTCGCGGCGCACGCGCTGGAGTGGATTGCATGGCACACGGGCTACCCTATCATTGGCGACGCGACTCGCTTCGTGTCCGCGCCCTATCCCCAATCGCTGGACAATCCGCGCACGCTGCTGGCGCAGTGCCGTCACACGGCGACCGCCACGCCTGCACTGAGACAAGCCATCGCCAGGTGGGAAGCGGAAAACGGCTAACGCGCCGAAAGGTATACTCTCTGCCGTCGACGGAGGCGATTATATGGTGAACGGCAACCTGCGGAAAGGACACGCCGTCGTGTTGGGCGCAGGCACGATGGGCGGCGGCATTGCTGCACTCCTCGCGAGTATTGGCTGGCGCGTGCATCTGCTGGATCAAGGAGATATTGCGCAACAGGCTATCGAGCGACTACTCAAGTCGGGCGCGTTTTACCTGCCAGACGATGCGAAACGAATCACCCCCGGCAGCGTAGAAGCCGACTTAGACTGCGTTGGGCACGCCGACTGGGTCGTGGAAGCGATTATCGAACAGATTGAACCCAAACGTGCGCTCTGGCGTGAGGTCGCGCAGCGCGTAAGCCCCGACGCCGTGCTGAGTTCGAACACATCCGGTCTGGGCATCGCCGAAATCGCGCAGGGACTGCCCGAGAACTTGCGCCACCGATTTTTAGGAACCCACTTTTTCAACCCCCCGCGTGTGATGCGCCTGCTGGAGTTGATCCCCACAGATGATACCGACCCCGACCTGACCACGCGCTTCACCACCTTCGCTGAACGGTTGCTGGGCAAGCGTGTCGTGCTGGCGAAAGACCGCCCCGGCTTCATCACCACTCGCATCGGCATCTACGCAATGATGCAGGCGCTGGTAAGCGCGATCAAGTATGGCGTGAAGCCTGAAGAAGCAGATGTGCTACTCGGTCCACTGGTGGGTCGTCCGCGCAGCGGCGTGTTTCGGCTGACTGACCTCGTGGGACTGGACGTGGCGCATAACATTATCCGCAACCAGAAGGAGCGCCTGCCCGACGACCGCTATATCCAGTCGCTGGAAATGCCCGCGCTGTGGCATACACTGATTGAGCAGGGCAGGCTGGGTGAGAAGGCGGGCGCAGGCTTCTACAAGCGCGAAGGTAAAGAGATTTTCGCGCTGGACTATGAAACGCTGGAGTACCGCCCGCGTATTGAGCCGAACCTTCCTGTAGACCCTGCCCTGAGCCGCGCGCCCTACCCCGAGCGGCTGCCCATGCTGCTGAACTTGCCCGACCCCTACGGCGCGTTCTTCCGTGAGGCGTTCCTGCTGCCGCTGGCTTACGGCGCAGAAGTGATGCCCGATGTCGCTTACGACATCCCCTCCCTCGATGTAGCGATGCAGCTGGGCTACAATTGGGAACTCGGCGTGTTTGAGACCTGGGACGCACTGGGCGAGGTGGGACGCGATGCGCTCGCAACGCTCAACCTGCCCCAGGAGCCGTCTACCCTGCGGATGCTGCGCAACGCCGAGCTGAAAACTTTCTACACCACGCGCGGCGCGAGTCGCTACTACTTTGAACCGCGCGACGAGCAGGGCGACTATGTACCTTTTGTAACTCCCCAGTTCTTCGTGCGTCTGGACGACCTCGCAGGCGCAGGCAAAGTGATCGACGAGATCCCTGAGTGCCGCGTTATCGACTTAGGCGACGATGTGGCGTGCGTGGAGTTCCGCACAAAGGCGAATGTGCTCACACCCAACCTGATGGAGTTTGTGGCGGAGTTTCTGCAACGTGCCGAGCGCAACCACGTGGGCGTGGTCATCGGTAATCAGGGGCGAATGTTCTCCGCCGGCTTCAATTTGAACCTGTTTCTGGAATATATCGCCCGGCAGGACTGGCAGGGCATGGAGCGTGGCTTACAGTTATTGCAAGGGCTGAGCCAGCGTATTCGGTACTGTGGCGTGCCCGTGGTCGCGGCGGTGCATGGGTATGCGCTGGGCGGTGGGCTGGAGGTCGTGCTGCCCTGCGTGCATGTCCATGCGCATGTGGACGCGGGGCTCGGCTTGCCCGAAGCAGCGGTGGGGCTGATGCCTGCTGGCGGCGGCACAACGCTGATGACCCGCCGCGCTCTGCAGCACCTGCCCCCTGAAGTGGATCCTGTACCCCACCTGCGTCAGTCGTTCCTCACGCTCGCTTACGGCAAGCGCAGCAACAACGCTTTCGAGGCGTACCAGCTCGGCTTCCTGCGCGAGCGCGATACCCTGTGCTGGAACATCGACCGCCTGCTGTATGAGGCGAAGCAGCATGTGCTGGCGCTTTCCCGCGCAGGCTACCGCCCCGCCGAGCCGACGCCGATTCTGGCAGTAGGCGCGAACGGCTACAGCCGCCTGATGATGGAAGTCCACTGGATGCACCAGGCAGGGCAAATCACCGATCACGATCGCCTGATTGCCGAGAAAATCGCCTATGTGATGACAGGCGGCGACCTGCGTGATGCGACCCCAATGCCCGAAGAGCATTTCCACGCCCTCGAACGGCAGGTGTTCGTTGAACTGTGTCAAACCGAAAAGAGCGTGGAGCGTATCCGACACATGTTGGAGACAGGGAAACCGCTGAGGAACTAACTATGAAACTCGCTTGTCAAGAAGGCTTGGTGCCGGGTAGCAGTTTGCCCGAGCGTTTAGAGAAGCTCGCCGCGTGGGGCTACAAGGGCATCGAATTCTGGGGCGGCGGGATCAAAGAGCGCGTGGCGGAGATTCAGAGCGCGCTCAAGAACAGTCCTGTCCAAGCCAGCACCATCTGCGCTGGCTTTCGGGGCTGCCTGCTGGATGCCGACCCCGCGCAGCGCGACCTCGCACTGCAAGACATTCGCGACCTGCTCTATGTAGCAGGTGACATCGGCGCGGTGGGGCTGATTGTCGTGCCCATCTTCGGCGGTCCGCGCATCCCCGACCTGCGCCCACTGGCTGCACCCGAGTCGTTAGAGCGCGAACTGCTGCTGAAACTGCTGGAGGATCTTGTGCAAACCGCCGAGAAAGCGGGCGCACATATCCTGCTGGAGCCGTTGAACCGCTATGAGACACACTTCCTGCGCCGCTTGGAGCAGGCAGCGGCAATCTGCGACGCGCTGCCCCACCCGAACCTCAAAATCATGGCGGACTTTTTCCATATGTCAATCGAGGAGGCTGACATAGCCGCCGCCCTGCGCGCCGCAGGCAACCATATCGCGCATGTGCATTTAGCCGACAGCAACCGCTTGCTGCCGGGGCAGGGGCACACAGACTTCAGGCAAGGTTTTGCGGCCCTGCGCGAGATTGGATACACGGGCTACATGGCGCTGGAATGCGGGATCGCAGGCGACCCCGCAGTGGCGTTACCTAAAACGGTAGGGTATCTGCAAGCGGCGATGGAGGCAGGGGACAGACCGTCCTAAGCCGCCTCCTGCCACAACCGCTGTTTCGCGCGTTGCTCACGCAGACGCTGTTCGGACTGGCGAATAAGCTGCTCGCAGTCCTCGCTGTCGCGCGGATAGAACGCCCAACCGCAGTGGACTTGGAACCGCTGGCTCAGATTTGCGCTGAAAGCCGTTTGGAGCCATTCGGTGAGAAGTTCCGCGACGCGCTCGGTAATTTTAGGTGCGTGGTCGCCCGCATACGGCAACAGCAGACCCAGTGAGGCGTAACCGTACCGTCCTACGATGTCCGCTTTACGCACCGCGTCGCGCACGACCGCAGACGCTTGCAGCAACAACTCGCCCACAGCGAACTCACCCAGCGCATCAAGCGCACTCTTCTCTGCAACGAACTCGAAAATCGAGAACCCGACGCTCTGATCGTAGCGCGCAGCGCGTTGCACCTCCTCCCGCAACCGCACCGCAAGGTAGTCGGCAGAGAACAGTCCTGTTTGTGGGTCCAGAATACGCGCCTCGAACTCACCACGCTCCAGCGCACGAGTGCGATAGCGCTGTTCATCCATCCATTCCGCCTCGCTCACAATCCGGCGCAGTTTCTGCGTCGCGTTGCGCAGGATGTGCGACACATAGTTGCACGAGATTTTGAGCTGATGCGCAATCTCTGTTTGATTATAACCCTCGTTGAAAAACAGGTGGAGCACTTGCTGTTCAATCTGTTTCAGCTGCTGCATCGCGGTTTCCACCACCACACGCTCCTCAATCGGCAGGTTGAACGTCTGACACGGCTCGCAGTTGAGTTTTTCCAAGTCGTAGCCGTTCCATTCATCCTCTTCGTCTTCGTAGATGGCATCGAGCGAGCTCACCTTGAACACCTCGCGCGTCATCAGCACATCCTCAATCGCTTTAGTGGTCATTCCTAAAAACTCGGCAATCTCCTGGGTGGTGGGAGGGCGGCTATTGCGCGCGCTCAACTCGTTTATCACCCGATTAATCTTGCTGTTCAATTCTTGTAGCCACGCAGGCTCTTTGATGATTTTGCCCTTGTCGCGCAGGTAGTGCTTGATTTGCCCCACAATCAGGTGCGTCGCGTAGGTGGTGAATTTCACCCCTTTTTCCGGGTTGAATAGATCGAGCGCGTTCAACAGACCCAGGTAACCTTCCTGAATCAGGTCTTCGATTGGCTCGCCTGACCCGATGAACTTGCGGGCGACGCTTTCCACCAGTCCCGAAAGCTGGATTGTAATCGCATCGCGCAGTTCCAGCTCGCGCGTCTGGCAATACTCCAACACCAGTTCCTCCGTATCCCGTTTTAGCATAGCGCTCCTCCTGAGCTTCTCGTGGCACGGGCGTCCCGCCCGTGCAGAGTTACCTGGACACGATAGTCCAAGCCACGCTTACTGAATCGCGTTAATCAGTTTGAACATCGGCAACATGATTGAGATGGCGATGAAGCCCACCACCCCACCCAGAAACACGATGAGCAGCGGTTCAATCATCGAGGTCAGTCCCTTAATCGTCGCATCGACTTCCTGCTCATAAAAATCGGCGATTTTGACCATCATTTCGGAAAGTCGCCCCGATTCCTCACCGATGTCCATCATGTGTATCACCATCGAGGGGAACAACCCCGTGGCGGCGAAGGGCGCACTGAGTGGTTGCCCTTCGCGAATGCTCTGGCGCGTGCCCTCGATCGCGTGTGCCAACACCCGATTCCCAGAGGTCTGTCCCACAATCTCCAGTGTGCGCATCAGTGGCACGCCGCTGGAAACCAACACACCCAATGTGCGCGCGAACCGTGCCACTGCCAGTTTCAACGCCAGATCGCCGAAAATAGGGAACCTGAGTTTGAGAAAGTCGTACTGATACCGCCCTTTGGGTTTGCGAATGTAGGCTTTGACGACGAACATCATGCCCGCGAACAGCCCCGTCAGCGCCCACCAGTAACTAATTGCAAAGTCGCTTGCGCTGAACAAGAACTGGGTCATCACCGGCATCTCCACATTCATGCTGGCGAAAATCTCCTTGAAACGCGGCAGCACGAACATGAAAATCGCTACCAGCACCAGAAACGAAAACACCAGCACCATCACGGGATACATCATCGCCGACTTGATTTTCTGGCGCACTTCCAAATCTTTCTCCAGGAAGGTCGCGAGGCGGTCTAAAATCTGGTCCAGAATCCCTGCCACTTCTGCCGCGCGGATCATGTTCACGAACAGGTCAGAGAAGACCAGCGGGTGCTTTTCCATCGCCTCGTTGAGCGCCATGCCCGATTTCACATCTTTGCGCACGCCGTCGATGGCGTTCTTGAGGGCGGGATCCTTCGTCTGCGTGTAGAGGATGTCCAGACAGCGCAAGATGGGGATTCCCGCGTCGATCATCGTGGCGAACTGGCGGGTGAAGACCACCATCGCCTGCAGCTTGGGCTTTTTGGACTTGCCCAGCCCGCTGAACAGCTTGGTTTTCTCGCGCTGCTGTTCCACGCGCACCACATGCAAGCCCTGCTCATGCAGCTTGGACAGCACGAGTTGCTCGTTGTCGGCTTCGATTGCGCCTTTGAGTGTGCGTCCCTTGTTGTCGACGGCTTCGTATCCGAACAGCGGCATAGAGCATCCTCCTTACGCGGTTTTGAGCAGTTGCTGGAAGTTCTCGCGATCCATCGAGCGGTTCACGGCTTCCTCGTAGGTCTGTCTCTTATACACA
>JAOAFW010000165.1 GCA_026416065.1 Fimbriimonadales bacterium | reverse complement strand
CGCTCACCGTGGTGGACGAAAGCGGGCGAGCCGCAAGACCAGCCCGTGCCCTTCAGCCACAAACACCACTACGAGGAACTCGGCATCGACTGCCGCTACTGCCACTGGCAGGTGACCGAATCGGCGCACGCGGGCGTGCCTTCCACTCAAGTGTGTATGACCTGCCACTCGCAAGTCTGGACGAATAGCCCGCTGCTTCAGCCCGTGCGCGACAGCTACAACAACGAGAAGCCCCTCGTGTGGAACAAGGTAAACAACCTGCCCGAGTTTGTCTATTTTGACCACAGCGCGCATGTGAATAAGGGCATCAGCTGCGCTTCGTGCCACGGCGGTATCGAGAAGATGCACCTCACGGCGAAGTCGCAGCCCTTCTCCATGCAGTGGTGCTTGGACTGCCACCGCAACCCCGAAAAACATATTCGCCCGAAAGAGGAAGTTTTTAATATGTACTACAGGACGCCGCGCTCCGAAGAGGAGATGAAGGCGCTGCTGGATAAGCACGGCATCCCGTATGACCCGAACAATATCCCCAAGAACCAGCTGGAGCTGGGCACGCTGCTGGTGAAGCATTACAACATCCACAAGGAGCAGCTGAGCGACTGCTCGATTTGCCATCGGTGAGGAGGAGCGATGGAAGATAAACTCAAGGAGACTCAAGGCGCAGGTGAGCAGTTTTGGCGGAGTATCAACGAGCTGGAGGGTTCGCCTGAGTTCGAGGAGATCCTGAAGCGGGAGTTTCCGCGTCAGGCGGCGCCGCTGGGCGATTTTGTGAGCCGTCGGCAGTTTCTTAAGCTGATGGGCGCGTCGATGGCGCTGGCGGGGCTGTCGGCTTGTGGCTACAAGCCGCAGGGTCCGATTATCTCGCGCCCGAAGACCCCCACCGACCGCATCGTCGGCGTCTCGAACTACTACGCGACGGCAGTGCTGACCAATGGTTACGCGACAGGCGTGCTGGCGCGCGTGTATGAAGGACGCCCCATCAAACTGGAAGGCAACCCCGACCACCCGACCAGCCTTGGTGCGACCGATGCGATTACGCAAGCGCAGATTTTAGACCTCTACGACCCTGACCGCTCGCAGACCGTGCTGCGCTTCGGACGCCCTGAAACCTGGCGCGTCTTCGACGCGGACATCAAGAACGCGCTGGGACAGCAGACAGCGAAAGGCGGCGCGGGCATCCGCCTGCTCACAGGGCGCGTGGTCTCCCCCTCGCTCGCCGCGCAGATTCAGAAGTTCCTGCAGACCTACCCGCAGGCGAAGTGGTATCAGTACGAGCCAATCAGCCGCGATAATGTGTATGAGGGCGCACGGCTCGCCTTCGGCGAGTGGCTCAACCCCATCTATCGCCTGCGCAACGCGAAGGTGATTGTCGCGCTGGATAGCGATTTCCTGTACACGGAGCCGGGCGCGGTGCGCTATGCCCGCGAGTTCGCCGATGGCAGGCGCGTGCGCGCGGGCAAGACCGACATGAACCGCCTCTATGTCGCCGAGCCGATGTTCACCGTGACGGGCATGACGGCGGACGAACACCTGCCCATCCGCTCCAGCAAAATCGCTCGCGTGCTGTACGAAATCGCGAAACTGGTGGGCGCGCCCGTACAGGCGACGGTGGAGGGCGACCTCAACGAGACCGAGCAGAAGTGGGCGCAGGTCGCCGCGGGCGATTTGGTCGCGCACAAGGGCGAGAGCCTCGTCATCGTGGGTGAGGCGCAACCCGCTGCTGTGCATGCGATGGCGCACGCCATCAACGCCCATCTGGGCAACCTCGGGCGCACCATCGTGTTCACTGCCCCGCCCGAAGAGAAGCCCACCCTGCATATGCAGGACATCAAGCAGCTTGCGGACGATATCAAAAGCAACGCCGTTGAAGTACTGATTATGCTGGGGAGCGTGAACCCCGTCTACAACGCGCCTGTTGACCTGAACTTCAAAGAACTCATCCCGAAAGTGCCGTTCACCGTGCATCACGGCATGTATGTGGACGAGACCGCTGTGCTATGCGTGTGGCATCTGCCCGAAAGCCACTCGTTCGAAGCGTGGGGCGACGCGCGCGCGTTTGACGGCACGGTCACCATTCAGCAGCCGCTGATTTTCCCGCTGTATCCCAACACGCGCAGCGCGCTGGAACTGATGGCGCAGCTCAACGGTGCGCCGGGCGAGACCTTCAAGCTGGTGCAGGACTACTGGAA
>JAOAFW010000160.1 GCA_026416065.1 Fimbriimonadales bacterium | reverse complement strand
GAGCAGGATGGCGTAGGGGAACTCTTCTTCGGGCGGAATCATCCGCTCCAGCGCACGCTCCGCAAGCATGCCGTGTCCGACCTCGCGTCTGCCCGCGCCGCGCAGGGGGCGCACCTCGCCTACGCTGAACGGCGGGAAGTTGTAAAAGTGCATATAGCGTTTGGTCTCTTCCTCGCTGAGTGCGTCGAGAATCTGCGCCTCTTGCAGTGCACCGAGTGTACAGGTGGTGAGCACTTGAGTCTGTCCTCGCTGGAACAGCCCGCTGCCGTGCGTGCGGGGCAACAGCCCTACCGCGCAGGATATTTCGCGAATCTCGTGCGGCGCACGCCCGTCGGGACGCTTACCTTCGTCCAGAATCAGCTTGCGCACGGTCTCCTTGATGACCTCATCGACTGCCATGCTGAGTTCGAGTTCGCGTCCTTCGTAGGGCGGGGGCGATTCGGGGTCAGGCGGCGTGTTCATCTGCACCACGATTTCGTCCTTGAGCTGGCTGAGCCCTGCCTCGCGGGCGAGCTTGTCGGGGTTCTGAATCGCCTCTTTGAGCGACTCGCCTGCAAACGCCTTCACCGCCTCTTTGATTTCGGTTGGCACCAGATAGAGGGGTACTTCGGCTTTCGGTTTGCCCACTTTTGCGCGCAATTCCTCAATCAGTGCGATGATTTTCTGATTCTCTAAGTGCGCCAGCTCGATTGCCTGCATCATCACATCCTCAGGCAGCTCGTTGGCGTCGGCTTCGATCATCATTACATGGTCGGGACGGCTGGAGACGACCAGCTCCAGATCAGAAAGTTCGGTCATCTCACTGTTGGGATTCAAGATGAAATCGCCGTTGACATAGCCGACGCGCACAGCGCCGAGCGGTCCGTTCCATGGGATGTCGGAAATCGTGAGCGCGGCGGACGCGCCGATGATGCCCAACACGGCAGGGGGATGGTCAAAGTCCACCGAGATGGGCATCACGATAACCTGCACCTCGTTGCGCATGCCTTTGGGGAATAGCGGGCGGATGGAGCGGTCTACCAGACGCCCTTGCACAATCGATTCATCTGAGGGGCGACCTCCACGCTTCACAAAGCCGCCCGGAATCTTGCCGACGGCGTACTTGCGCTCTTCGTAGTCGACAATCAGGGGGAAAAAGTCGATATCGGCGCGCGCTTTCTGGCTCATCGTCGCCGTGACCAGCACGACGGTATCGCCATAGCGCACGACCACTGCAGCATTCGCTTGATTCGCTAAAACGCCTGTCTCCAGCGACAGGGTATTTCCGCCGATTTCGGCGGATACAACGATGGGTTCTCGCATGTGAATTCTGCCTCCTCTTTACCGCTGCGAGCGGATACCCAGTTTCTGCACCAGTTCGCGATAGCGCTGGATGTCTTGGTTTGCCAGGTAGTTCAACAGCTGGCGTCGTTGACCGACCAGTTTCACCAGCCCATAGCGGGAGTGATAGTCTTTACGGTGCGTTTTTAGATGCTCCGTCAAATAGTTGATGCGCGCGGTCAGCAGCGCAATTTGCACTTCGGGCGAGCCGGTGTCGCCTGCGTGGCGCTTATATTCGTCTATGATCGCCTGTTTCTGTTCGGGCGTCAGCATAGCGTGTTTCCTCCGTACCTCCTCTGGTAGATTGCGCTCTGGAGCGACGCCGCTTCACGAAACCGCCTGAGGCGGCTTGGTGAAACAGCCTTCGCTCCCGCAAGCGCACGATGTAGTATACCCGATGAGAACAGAGTTTTCGAGATGTCGTTGGCGGGGACACCGACGCTACGAGAGTCGGCTGCTCGTCGGCGAGACGCCGACGCTACGGGCTGGGTTTTTGTAGCGTCGGCGTCTCGCCGACGAGGACATATCGCGCCAGTATCAATCTTCCTGCGCCATCGCTTTGCGCCACTTTTCGCAGAGGTCTAACGCCTCACGCGCCTGACGCCACAAAAGCTGCTCTTGCTTGAGCTGTTCGGAGGGTGAGAGGTCGGGGATGGAGGACTGCATTTGCGGGGGTGGGGTTTCTAAGTATTGGCGTACGGCTTGCAGGAACGAGTCGTAAAGCGCCGCCGTCTCGGGCGACAGGGCGTCAGGACCGCGCTCCAACTGCACGAGTTGGGCGAGGGTCTGGAGGCAGAAGTGGCATGCTTCCTCGCGCGCGGCTTGCCACAGGTGGGGCGGCAGCGTGCGCGAACGCGCGTTCTTATCGCGCTGCTGACGCGCCAGGTGATGGATCGCTTCCGTCGCCAGCTGCACGGGCAGGCTCAGCAGCGGCAACTGGAAGGTCTGCGCTATCTCCTGTGCAATCCAGTCCTTCGATAGCGAGCGACGCATGCCATATCGAAGGACGCGGAAGTAGACAAATGTAAACTATTGAGAGAGGATTAGATGGGACGCTCCCTCAAAAACCCTTCCGCCAGCTTCCACGCGCCCTCTATATCGTCAGGCGCGAGGTTGCCCTCGATCACTTGCTCCTCCAGATAGGTCTTAATCTGTCCCACCAGCGGGCAAGGCTTGAGACCAAAGCGCTCCATAATCTGCTCGCCTGTGAGGGGGCTATGCCACTGCTGTGAGGGCTGTGCAGTCTGAACCTGCAAAATACGCTCCCGAAGCGCAGCCAGGTCCGCATGGGGCATATCGTGGCGTTGCGCTCTAATATCTGCTTCTACAAGGCGCAGGAGCGGCTCCAGCAGCTCGCCTGCGTCGCGTATCAGACGGCGCACGGCGGAATCTTTCCACTCTGGCGTGTAAAAGCCGGGGCGCATGTGCAGTTTCACCAGCTTCGCGACGCGCTCAATCGTGGCGTTCGAGTAGCGCAGGTAGCGCAGCCACTCAGCGGCGATCTGCGCCCCCACGCGGTCATGCTCGTAGAAGTGAACCTCCCCCTCCTCGTCGACGGTGCGCGTGGCGGGTTTGCCCACATCGTGCAGCAGCGCAGCCAGACGCAGCTCCCATGCGGGCACATCCAGCCCCTCAGGGTTCACATACTCCACTGTCTTCAAGCTGTGCCCCCACACATCGTAGAGGTGGTACTCGTTCTGCGTGCAGCCGACCATCGGGAGCAGGGGCTGCCCGAACTGGTGCAGCAGGCGCGTGTCCAGCAGCATCTGCAAGCCCGCTGCTGCCTGCGGCAACTCCATCAGGCGCGTGAACTCGGTCTGAATTCGCTCGATGCTCACAATCGCAAGGCGGTCTGCCTGCTCCAGAATGGCTTGGTAGGCAGCGGGGTCAATCGTGAACCCGAGTTGCACAGCGAAGCGCACGGCGCGCAGCATACGCAGCGGGTCTTCGTAGAAGGTTTCGTGTGGGTCGCGTGGCGTACGGAGAAGCTTCGCTTGTAAATCAGTTAAACCCACGCCGAGAGGATCCACAATCTCGCCTGTATGCAGGTTCTCCAGCAGGGTGTTCACGGTGAAGTCGCGGCGCAGGGCGTCTTCACGCAGGGTGGCGGGGCGCACTTCTTGCGGCTTACGGCTGGCGTCGTGGTATGACTCGGCGCGCGCCGTGACCAGCTCCAAGAGCGTATCGCCGACATGCACCATCGCCGTGCCGAAGCGGGGATAGGTCACGGGATGGTGGTCAGCGACGCCCCGCTCGTAGAGGAACTGCGCCAGCACTAAGGC
>JAOAFW010000143.1 GCA_026416065.1 Fimbriimonadales bacterium | reverse complement strand
GTGCCTTATCAGTCCGCTTGGGTAGTCTGGAGAAAGGGAAATAGCGAGCCATTCTTCTTCGCAACAGGGAGCGAAACGGTCCTGGAGCAGGCGCGCCCCATATCTTTGCAGCTTAACACCACTGTCCGAACCGAACGAACTGGGTATCAGCTTGCCTTATCGCGTGTATCGTCTGGAAATGATTTGTTGCGTATGACGCTGGCATCACGGCTTGAACGAGTCGGGCGGAGAGGAGTATTTCTCTCTACTCCGCACTCACCCTCCCCTAGCCGCTACACGCTAATTGCGCTGAATCAGCAAGGAATCGCTTCAGCACAGCTTTACCCGAACTTAGAGTCGATGCGGCTTGGCTTCCTCCGACTGCGAGCCGATTGGGCGGTGGTGGAGCTTGCCCGCTGGGACTACAAAGCACTGGAGCTATTATTAGCAGAAGGGATAGAGGTGTGGGTGGTAGGTATTCCCTCACTGAAGGAGTTGAGTTTTGAAAAAGTGAGGCTGAGTTGTGTGGTGCGATATGCAGCGCGTGAGCCGAGCGGTTTATTGACCTCGCCCAGCACCCGCTGGAATGGCGTGATTCGCGAAGTGGACATCGCGCCTACCCTCTATCGTGCGCTCACCGGAGAGTTCAGGGGCGACTGGTCGGGTTTCCCGGCATTTGAAATGCGTCAGTCGGATTGGCATCGCTACTGGAATGGATGGTTGGCACGCATCGCTCTGCGAGAAACGACGGAAACTGTAGGAATTGAGTGGCATGGGAACGCACTGAAGCGCACTGCAGAGTGGCTCCAAGCGCGTGAGAAAATTGCGCCTGCTCTTTATACAGCACTCTTTGTGCTGTATCTGGGTTGGTTAGGTGTGGGAATAGCACTCTGGCGAGCGCATTGGTTGCATGGCATTGTGAGGCGTGTTTTCGTAGTTGGGCTGGCGGTTTTCTGCCTTGCACCGGCAGTAGCAATCGGTTATGCTTACTATCCGTTTGAGTATTGGACAGGTGACTATGCGCGTGATGTGGCGGCTATCGGCAGCTGGCTCGCACTGTTTTGGACAATCCTCAGCCTCGCGATGGCGTTTCTGTCGCGCTGGGGGACTATGCCTTTGTTTGGCGGTGCGAGCACCATCGCACTTGGTGTAATAACTATTGATGTCCTGATTGCGGGCGGCTATGGTATACGACGTTCGCTCCTCAGTGCAAGCTTCGGCGGCGACGGTTCGATGTTCGCTGTCAACGAATGGTTCTGGGGATTTGGGGTGGCTTCAGCAATACTTTTGCCAGCCAGCTGGCTGGAAAGTCAAGGACGCTGCTGGCTGGGCGCACGGGGGCGGACCGCACTGGGTATGGCATATGGGCTGCTCATCGCACTGCTGGGCGTGCCGATGTTGGGCGCGGCACTGGACGCCTGGGCGCCTGCAACACTCGCGCTGGGATTCGGAATTGGAATTTTCACCGGCATCTTTCGTTTTCCGGCTTCGGTGCGTCAAACGGTCATTCTCAGTCTCCTTTTACTCGGCGTCGGATGTATGGTTTCGGCACTGGCGGTGGGATTAGATGCCCTTCAGCCGTGGCAGCGTCAGGCAGGCTGGCTCAGCCAATGGTGGAACGCGCTGGGATGGCAATTTGCGCCCGTGCAAATGTTGCTAACCATAGCGACAGTTTTTATGGTAGTCTATTGGCTGCGCGATACCCTGCTGCGGTTCGTGAGTCGTGCGCTCGTACTGAATCAGGCAGTTGCTGTCGGCGTTCTGACTGCGTTGGTGGCGCTGCTACTCGGTAAGACCATCGCAGCAGCGGTAATCTTTTTGATGAGTTTGATGGCAACACTGGAGTACCTCATCGGCGGCAAAGACTGGGGGTATGCTTACGAGGGAAACGGCGTCGCACGCTGAGGAACAGGTATACTTTTTGCTTGGAGGTTGTCTTGTATGAATGCAATTGTCCTGAACCGCCTGATTGTTCTGTTTGCGTCCATAGGCATGGTGATTTCTGCCCTGTTGTGGATCTCGCACTCGGCGGATTTTGCGCTGCCTTGCACGGGCGGCGGTTGCAACGAGGTGGCGAGCTCACCTTACTCGCGCATCGCAGGCATACCGGTGGCCGCACTGGGGTTCGGCTACTTTGGCGTGCTGTTGGTGCTGGCGTTGTCGCGCTTGCAATACCCAGAGCAGTGGCGGGTATACGGCAGATTGTTGGCGGCGCTGGGTTCACTGGGACTGCTGGCGTTCGTGTACTTCACTTATGTACAACTTTTTGTGTTAAACCTGTATGAGAAAGGCACCCCATGCTGGTGGTGTCTGGGTGCTGCAGGGACAAACCTGCTTATCTGGCTTCTCTCTATCATCGGGCTGCGGGGTGCACCTATCGCCTCAGGCATGCTCACCCGCGAGCTGCTGCAGTCGGTTGCAGTGTCTCTGGTGCTGATTGTCACGGGCCTGGCGTATGGTGGCTGGCAGTGGAACAAGGCAAGCGGCACGGATGAGACAGAGATCGACAACGAAAAGCTCGCCTTACTTTATCAAAACGGTCAGGGCTGGCGCAAGGGCAACGAGAACGCGCCTCTAATCATCGTGGAGTTCTCCGACTTCCAGTGCCCCGCTTGCAAACAGGCTTACGAAATGTTGGAAACTCAAATACTCCCACAACTGGGTGACAAAGCATTCTTCGTGTTTCGGCATTATCCGCTGATTAATATCCATCCGATGGCTTGGGCGGCGGCAGCAGCAGCAGAAGAGGCTGGTAAGCAAGGCAAGTTCTGGGAGATGTACGCCGCGCTGTTCGAAAGCCAGCAGGAACTGACCCCTGCACGCATCGAGAACATCGCAGAGCAGCTCGGGCTGGATAGCAAAAAGGTACGCCACGCCGTCGACAACCACAGAGAGGTACACTTCAAAACCATCTTTCGGGACTTCGAGGAAGGTAGCAAACTCGGCGTTAGTTCCACACCGACCTTTATAATTGTCTACGAGGGCAAGATGTATACCGCGCGTGGCATGGGCGCGTTGATGGCAACTCTCAACGCGAATCCGAAAATACAGGAATACATCGGCAAACAAATCAACGCTTCTCCACAGTAGCGATGGAACTCAAGTATCGAGCATTAGAAGGGATGAACGATGTGCTGCCGGAGCAGAGCCATCTCTGGCAGTATGTTGAGGCACGCTGGCGCGACCACATGCATCAGTACGGCTATCGCGAAATCCGCACTCCCATTCTGGAGACGGCAGAGCTGTTCGAGCGCACTGTCGGCGAGACCAGCGACATCGTGTCCAAAGAGATGTATGTGTTCCAGCGAGGCGAGGAACGCTACGCGCTGAAACCGGAGGGGACTGCGCCTGTGGTTCGCGCCTACTTGGAGCATGGGCTATACAGCGCAGGTGGCGTGCAAAAGCTGTATTATATCACGCCCTTCTTCCGAGGCGAGCGTCCACAAAAAGGACGCTATCGGCAGGCGCACCAGTTCGGGGCGGAGATTTTCGGCGCGGCGCATCCCCTCGCCGATGCGGAACTGCTGGCGATGGTGATGGGCTTTTTCCAATCGCTGGGATTGCCCAACGACCTGTTGGAACTGCGCCTGAATACCATCGGGTGTCCGATGTGCCGCCCTGCCTACCGCGAAGGGGTGCGCAACTTCGGGCGTGAAAACCTCGAGCGACTCTGCAAAAACTGTCAGGCGCGACTGGAACGCAACCCTCTGCGTATTCTGGACTGCAAGGAGTGTTTCCAGATTACTGCAGACGCCCCGCCAATTGACCGCTATCTTTGCGAGGAGTGTCGCACGCATTTTGAGAGCCTGCAGGGGCTGCTCAAAGCCCTTGATGTGGCGTATGTACGCGACCACCGCCTTGTTCGTGGGCTGGACTACTACACACGCACGACATTCGAAGTCGTGGCGGAACAGGGATTAGGTTCGCAGAACGCGCTGTGCGGTGGCGGGCGCTACGACGGGCTGGTGGAAGAACTCGGCGGTCCGCCGACCCCCGCACTGGGCGTGGGCATCGGCGTGGAGCGTACACTGCTCATCCTGCAGGCGTTGAACATGCCTCTGCCTGAACCGCCTACGATGGACGCCTATGTGGTCGCCTTTGGCGACGCGGCGCGTCCGGTTGCTCTGCAAATCGCGCAACAACTGCGTGCGACAGGCGTCCCCACCGAGTTCGACCTGGAAGGGCGCAGCCCTAAAGCGCAGATGCGCCTTGCCAACCGCAGTGGCGCACGCTACGCCGTGCTGTTGGGCGAATCCGAGCTCCAACAGGGCACCGCTACTGTGAAAGACCTGCAGACCCACGAGCAGATGACTGTTAGCCAGGTGGAACTGACCGAATGGATCCGAACCCGTCTGTAGTCGAGCTGGAGCCGGCGGATGTAGCGTATTTCCAGCGGGGCGTGTGGGAGAATCCACGCTTCTGGAACCGCCTCGGCGGACAGCCCGACCTACAGGGCAAGCGCGTGCTGGACTTGGGATGCGGACACGGCAGTCTCTGCATCGATATGGCGAAGGCAGGCGCGGCGCACGTGGTGGGCGTGGATTTGAACGAACGCCTCATCCGATTCGCCCAGCGCAACCTGCAACTCAACTATCCCGAACTCGCCGACCGCGTGGAGTTTCACTGCATCGACATCGCCCACCTGAACGAGGGCGACTTCGACCTGATGACCAGTAAGGACACCTTCGAGCATGTGATGGATTTGCCCAAAGTGCTTGCCGATATGCGCGCACGGCTCAAGTCAGGCGGGCGGCTCTACGCTGCCATCGGACCGCTCTGGAACAGCCCCTTCGGCGACCACGACACGATTAAGCGGCTTATTGGCGTCAATCTGCCGTGGGCACATATCTTGCTGCCCGACCGCCTCGTGCTGAACGCTACCGCTAAGCGTGTCGGGCGCCCACTGCAATCCTATCGCGACTTGGGAATGAACATGCTGGCGTTTCGAGACTACAAACGCATCATCTACAATTCAGGATTCGAGGTGGAGTTTTTCCAACCGAATTGCAGTCGTCACCCCGTGGTGCAGGTGTTCAGCCTGTTGCGCCATTTGCCACTGGTAGGGGATTATTTTGTGAATAATTTGTATTGTATACTGAGGAAGCCATGAGCGGTATAATCTGCTTATGTTGCGCCTGATTGGTATTGGGCTGGTGGGATTGGGCGTAGTCTATCTGTTTGAGGCAGTACGGGGCGAGCCGATTCTCCCGTGGCGGCGTTGGCAGTGGGAGCTGGTTCAGTCGCTGGGCTTTGCGCCGAGACTCTGGTTTCTGGCGCGGGGCGGCTTGATGATAATCGTAGGCGTTGCGTTGATTGCCTGGAGCAGGTGAGAGGGCGCGACGGCGCGGACGCCGTCGCACCCACTTAGTCCAGATTTTCGGGTGTGAACCCGTCGTAGATGGGTAGGAAGTCGCGCCATGCCTCGCGCGAGATTGCCTTCGCGTACTGCGTGAGGCTGAGGTAGGGCACGAAGGTCGGTCGGCGCGGCTTGCGTGCGAGCTTCATCCCCGCCTGCTGCGGCGTGCGGTCGCCCTTCACCAGGTTGCACCGACGGCAGCATGCCACCAAGTTCTCCCAAGTGTCGCCCCCGCCCATACTGCGCGGCAGCACATGGTCAACCGTCAGGTCGCGCGACACATGCCCACAGTACTGGCAGGTGTAGTTGTCGCGTGCGAGGATCGCGCGGCGGCTCACACGCACCTGCGGCAGCGGACGCTTCACCATATAGCGTAAGCGCACCACCGACGGCGCTTCAAAGCCCCCCGACACCGTTCGAACATAATGCCCGTTCGTCAGCACCACTTCCGCCTTCCCCGTGAGAATCATGTTCACGGCGCGGCGCATCGTGCAGATGTTCAGCGGCTCAAAGTTCTGGTTCAGAACAAGCACCTCAGCCATAGCGGCGCAGCCTCCTTGAACCCCCTAATAAAAGAGGGGAGCCATACGCACAGACCCGCGCAGGCTCCCCAGCTCGACACGCGCCAAAAGGGCGGCAACGGTAGCGCCCACGCGTCCCAAACCAGGAGCCTGTGCTCCAACGCTCACAGTCGAACCCATTAAGTCCGTGCGTCTGCATCATTTATATTATAACCCATTTTGCGCAGCGAATGCAAGCGCCATGCAGGTATACTTCGCAAGGGAGGCAGAAGTTCCAATGAATGGCGCACAACTGCATCTGATGTTGAACCATTTGCCCGTCATGGGCGCGCTGTTTAGCCTGTTACTGCTCGGTTGGGCGCTCGTGCGGCGCAGCCCCGAACTGCTCAAAACCGCGCTCGTGGTGGTCGTACTGGTGGGGCTCACCAGCGTTCCCGCATACCTCACGGGTGAGCCTGCAGAGCAAGTAATCGAGCACCTGCCCGGTGTGGACGAGGCGTACATCAGCGAGCATGAGTCGCTGGGCAAATTCGCCCTGACAAGCGGTGTTACCCTATCCCTCGTCGCAGCAGTTGCGTTAGGCATCGGGCTTCGCAGCCCAAAGGGGTTGCTGATCGGCGCAGCGCTGGTCTGGCTGCTGAACGCGCTGGTGTTCGGTGTGATGGGCTACACGGCACACTCAGGCGGGATGATTCGCCATCCAGAAATACGAAGTGGTGCGGTGCAGGCTCCCGCGGAGCAGTCCGGTGGTGAACGTGAACTCCACGAGGACTGATGCACAGGTACAATATCTCTCGATGTCCCACTTAATGCGAACGGAGATTGGCGAGCAGCCCGAACTATTGCGGCGCATCGCGGAGGAGGAGTGGCGCGCGGTACAGACCGTTGCGCAGCAGATTCGCGACCACGACCTGAATTATGTGTTCCTTGCCGCACGTGGCACCTCGGACAACGCCGCCGCCTATTTCAAGTACCTGTTTGAGATAGTGAACGGTGTCCCCTGCGGTTTAGCTGCGCCGTCGGTCGTTACGCTCTACCGAGCCCATCTGAATCTGCGGGGTGCGCTGGTGGTGGGCATTTCCCAGTCGGGTGAAGCGCCCGATGTGGTGGAGTACCTCGCGCACGCAAAAGCGAATGGCGCATTCACGCTTGCCATCACGAACGAGCCGGCGTCGCCTCTTGCGCAGACAAGCCACTTCACGCTGCTACTGCGCGCCGGGATAGAGCGCAGCGTCGCCGCCACCAAAACCTACACGGGCACACTTGCAATTATCTACCTGCTTTCCGAAGCGCTCAGTGGACATCTCGATGCGCCTCAACACCTACATCAAGCAGCGGCGTTTGTGGAGCAGGTGTTACAGAATGAGACGCACATCCAGGAAATTGCCGACCGCTATCGCTACATGCGCGAGAGCGTGGCGCTGGCACGGGGAATCAATCAGGCAACAGCCCAGGAAACCGCGCTTAAACTCATCGAAACTTGCTATGTGATGTGCAAAGCATACTCCGTTGCCGATTTCATGCACGGTCCTTTTGCACTGATTGAGCCGGGCTTTCCCTGCCTGCTGTTTGCGCCGGACGGGGCGACCTTCCCCACCGCGCTGGAGAGTGCGTCGAAACTGCGCTCAGGCGGTGCGGAGACGGTTATTTTCGCCAGCGACGCGGAGATACTGAGCCTCGCCCGCACACCCGTGCCGATGCCTGTGGGAATCCCCGAACCGCTCTCGCCGATGGTGTACGCCGTCGCGGGACAACTGTTCGCCTACCACCTCGCCCTCACGCGCGACCTGAACCCCGACCAGCCGCGAGGATTGCAAAAAGTCACCAAGACGCGATAGCCTATGGAGATCCTGCGTACCGTCAACGAGGTTCGACAGTGGGTACAGGCGCAACGCGTAGCGGGGCGTGCGATTCACTTCGTGCCGACCATGGGCTACTTCCACGAGGGGCACCTCAGCCTGATGCGTCGCGCGAAAGCCGACGGCGGCGCAGTTATCGTGAGCATCTTCGTCAATCCGCTGCAGTTCGGCGCAAATGAGGACTTAGACCGTTACCCGCGCGATTTCGAGCGCGACCGTCAGATGGCAGAGTCGGTGGGCGTAGAGGCGATTTTCTATCCCGATATGGCGGAGATGTATCCGTCGGGCTACCAGACGGAAGTGCGCGTGAAAGAACTCTCCAAACCCCTGTGCGGTAAGTCGCGTCCCGGACATTTCGAGGGCGTGGCGACGGTGGTGCTGAAACTGTTCAATATCGTGACGCCCAACCGCGCCTACTTCGGGATGAAAGACTACCAGCAGCTGCGCGTCATTCAGCAACTGGTGCGCGACATGAACCTGCCGATAGAGATTGTCCCTTGCCCGATTGTGCGAGAGCCGGACGGGCTGGCGATGTCGTCGCGGAATGTGTACCTCACTCCTGAGGAGCGCAGGGCGGCGACGGTGTTGTATCGGAGTTTGCAGTGGGCGCAGGCGCAGGTGGAATCAGGCGAGCGCGACGCCCAGAAGTTGCGCGCAGGCGTCTTGGAGCGTATTGCCGCCGAACCGCGGGCACGTATCGACTATGTAGAGGTGGTAGACGCCGAGACGCTCCTGCCCGTAGAGCGCATCGAGCGTCCGACGCTGATTG
This sequence comes from Fimbriimonadales bacterium, assembly GCA_026416065.1. Classification (GTDB taxonomy): domain Bacteria; phylum Armatimonadota; class Fimbriimonadia; order Fimbriimonadales; family GBS-DC; genus GBS-DC. Next base: position 3,833 of record JAOAFW010000143.1, on the reverse strand, counting down.
CGCTGGCGGTCTTTTTCGGTAGGGCGCGCCTGATTGACAACTGTGTCGTCGCTATTTGAGACGGGACACCCACTCGATGGCTTGCGCCGCCCTGAGCAGCACGACTTGTGCGCCGCGCTGTAGAGCCGACTCCGGCATCTCGGTCTGCACAACGATACCCGTGCGTCGAGCGCGTGCTTCGGGCGCGAGCGATTCGAACGCCTCTTCCGTGTCGGGTAAAAGCACAACTTCAAAAGCGTCGTGGGTGCGCCAGAGCGCGAGAACCGAGAGCGGCTTACCCCACGCTGCCAGCCCTATTGCCCCAATCTGCCCCTCTTGTCGCGCCAGCTCGAGGGCTTCCAGCGCACCGCTGAGCTGCGCCTCCGGAGGCGTTTCCTGCAGGCTGAGGAAGTAGTACTCAATATGGGTGCGTCCAATGGCGCACAGCGTCTCCACAATGTGCGACTGCACAAGGTTCGCAGCGACCCGCGTGTCGGGCGCCTGCAGGAGCAGGTTCACAGGAGAAGCGATGGCGGCTCCCAGCGTGTTGGGCATCTCGCGTAGGAAACGCCCCCACAACCCTGGTGCAGGTGTGATATCCAGGGTCTCGATGGGCGTCTCGATCAGAGCATAAATCAAGCGTTCCGCGCGCTCCTCTGCAGAGCCTGCGCCGTGCAGGTTCCCGCGCGCCCACACAGGATACACAGAACGGTTAGTGCGTCCCAGGAGAGTCTTATTCATCACGGTTTGGAAAGCCTTGCCAACAAATGAATATACCCTGCGAACTGGAGTGGCGCGTTCGGGTCATAGTCGCCTGCCAGCACCTGAGCAAGTTGGAGAGCGCGTTCACGCCAGAGCGTTTCACTCGATGCCTGGGCGTAATCCCAGCACGCGATTGCCAAGAGCGCATTGTCGGCGGGCAGGGCGTCGTCGGTACTGACGCGCACGGGCGTGACCTTGAACGCGCCCCATGCTTTACTCTGAGCGATGTCATAAATACCGCCGGTTGGATCGGGATACTCGCGCCAGATATGTTGGAGGAGTCGCTCAGCGAACTGCAACGCGCGTGGGTTGCGCGTTATCTGATATACCCGCGTTGCGGCACGCGCCGTTAGAGCGAGGTCCACCATCCAGCCACTGCTTTGGCGCAGCGCGCTGTGAAACAGATCGCCGCGCAAGGTACGCAGCGCGCGCAGTGTCTCCAGCACACGTGGGGCAGTCGCACGCGCCCACTGCGCTTGAGGATCCATCGCGCCGAAGGTTTCAGAGTAATCGATGAGGGCGATTATCGCGTAGGCGTTCGCGTCGACATAGAGCGCGCCATCGGCAGAAGGCATACCCAACGACTGCGCGATGGCGATCCGCAATCGCGGCGGCGGCAACGCGCCGATGAAGCCCGGTGGACGCTCGCGATAGAAATACACGCGCAGTCCGTCCGCCAGCTCGTGAGCGATTGTGCCCAACTCCGGCTCCAGCCGACTGGCGCGACTGTAGAGGCTCAACAAGCGTGCTTGCTCAATAAGCCGTTTGCCACCGGTGGGCTTGCCTTCTGCGTCTATCCCGTCCGCGAGTGCATGCACGGTTTTTTGTGCATCGCTCCAGTAGGGACTTCGCCGCAGAGCATAAAGCATCGGCATAAGCATCTCCCGCGCTTGTGAGTCGCCGCTCTCCGCAAGGGCAAGCAATGCTTCCAGGTGATTGAGAGTCAGGGTGGCGTCGCTCAGGGTGAAGGTCGCATCCAGCGTGGCGAGTTCGGTAAGGAAGTTTTGCCTCACGGATTCGTGGTCAAGGGTAGCGGGGCGCGCCGCCCGCGCCCACCGTTCGTTCCATGCCCGCTCTAACTGCGCTGCAAGCGTCTGAATCTGTTCAGGGCGATTACGGTGGAGCTGACTCAGTTCCTCGAGATGGCGCATCAGTTCCACGCGGGTATCGGGCGCAACAGCACGGATGGGCTTCCCATCAGGGGTGAACCATGCGACGACAGGGTACCGGTCTGGCGCGCCCTGCAGCTGTGCCAGTTGACGAAGATAACGTGCCCGCTTCGGCGCAGCCTCCGCATCAATCTTTACGGCGATGAACTCACGATTCACGAGGTCGGCTACACCCGAATCCGAAAATGCCTCTCGCCCCAATCGCTGGCACCGCCCCGACCAGTACGCGCCTACCTCGATCATAATCAGCCGGTTGCGTGTCTGTGTCGTCTGGAACGCCTCCACATCGCAGGATTGCCAGTTGATAAGTTGGTATTGCCCACTGTGCAGATACGCCTCGGGCGAATCCCTGAGCGCGTTAGGGTGCTGTTCACGTTCCAGACCGCGCAGTCCAATCCCCAGCCACGCCATCAACACCATGAGCATACACACGCCACTCAGCACGATGAAACGCGGCGCGTAGCGTTCCGAAACCGCCCGATACTCAGGGGTCAGCCAGCTCACGAAAAGAGTATACCGTACTCGCGCACACCCCCTAAAGTGGGTATCCTATCAACGGAGGTTGGCGCTATGCAAACACAGATTCAGTGGCTGGGACACTCTACCTTTCTCATCACTTCACCAGGCGGTAAGCGTATCCTGATCGATCCCTGGATACAGGGTAATCCTGCCTGCCCTGAGGAAGCAAAGCGACTGCCGGGCGTAGATATTATGCTGATTACTCACGGGCACTCCGACCACTGTGCCGACGCGGTTAGCGTCGCGAAAGCCCATCAGCCGCAGATTGCATGCATCTTCGAGATGTATCTGTACCTGAATCGGCACGGCGTGCAAAAGGTACAACCGATGAACAAAGGAGGTAGCGTCGTCATTGAGGGAATTACTGTCACGATGGTGAACGCTTTCCACAGCAGCGGCAGTGAAGAGGGTGGACACATTGTGTACCTGGGCGACCCGGCAGGCTATATCGTTCAACTGGAGAACGGGCTGACCCTTTACCATGCGGGCGACACCTGTGTGTTCGGCGATATGAAGATAATCGGCGAACTCTACCAGCCCCAGATTGCGATGTTGCCGATTGGCGATGTGTTCACGATGGGACCGCGCGAAACAGCGTACGCGATTAAGTTGCTCGGTGTCAAGCGAGTCATTCCCATGCACTGGGGCACATTTCCCTTGCTTACAGGTACGCCCGACCAGCTGCGTGGGGCGACTCGCGATATTGAGGGATTGGAAATCCTCGCTTTGAAGCCGGGCGAAACTATTCGCATCTGATTTTCTTCTCCCCGGTGCCGGGGGAGAGGCAGAAGGTGATACCCTTATCCTAACCACGCCAGCTGCGCCCAGATTTGCTCCACCTCTGCGCGGCTGAGCGTGGCTTCTGGCTCCGTCTCCTGCGGCGCGGCGTCGCTCGGCTCCAGCAGGCGCAGGAGGTTGTCCGTGAGGTAGTGGATGTCGTGATTGGAGAGCTTGCTGAAGGCGCGGCGGAGCATCGGCAACGCCTGAATGAACGCCTCGTCAGGCAGGCTCATCACGAACTCGTGCATCGCTTGCACGAATGGGCGAGCGCGCGCGGCGGCTGCGCCCTGCGCCTGCAGTAAGCCCTCCAGAAAGCCCGCCGCCTGATCAGGGGGCGTCGCGGGGGAAAGCATGCGCCGCGCACGGAGCCACAACGCCTCGTCCTCGCTCCGCACGAAGCCCAGCAGCCCCAGCCCCATTCCCACCACATACGCATGCGCCCGCTCGCTCAGCGCGGTCTCGTGCAGGTTCTCGCGCCACAGCTCGGTCTCCAGATAGGGCAGCTTGTGCGCGAGTTCGTGCAGTAGCTGCATCCCCTCGCCGATGGAGCGCGCCTCGTCGTCTCCGCAGTCTGAGGCGGGCAGCAGGTGCAGGCACGCCCGCGTGTAGACGCGCTGCAGCAAC